>CAYNFL010000240.1:0-2909 GCA_964396465.1 uncultured Christensenellaceae bacterium | reverse complement strand
GCTCATCGGATTTGCGCGCGATTGGTGCGCGCGACAGCGCATTAAGCGCCTTTTTATATTCAGCGACCCGCACGCGCGCGGTTTCTACGAGCGCATCGGCGCTAAAAGTTTGGGCGAATCCGCTTCAAGCATACCGGGGCGCACCGTGCCAATGTTTGAATTGGCTATATAAGAATAATCCTGCGGCATCCTGTCTCATAGCTTCACTTAAATATTCTCTCCCGCCGCCTCATAAGCATATTGTATCAAACCAAGGCGGGACGCAATGGAAAAGCCTTCTTTCAGCGTGTTTCAAATCGCCTCCGCGTATATCGGCACGGTGGTGGGCGCGGGCTTTGCCTCCGGACAGGAGGTATTGCAGTTCTTTGACGCCTTCGGGCTGATCGGCCTGCTGGGCATACTCATATCCACGCTACTGTTCTTCTTCATCGGCTACTCCATACTGATGCTGGGGCGTCACCTTACCGCGCAGTCGCACGTCGAGATCGTGCGCTTTACGAACGGCGCGGTATTAGGTTCCCTCATCGACATCATCATCACGGTATTCCTCTTCGGCGGGCTCGCGGCGATGATCGCGGGCGCGGGCGCGGTATTCAAGGAGCAGTTTTCCATCGCGCCCGTATGGGGCACACTCGTTATGGCGCTGCTCGCGCTGCTGACCGTCATCACGGGTACACGAGGCGTGATCAACGCCATCAGCTACGTCGTGCCGTTCCTGATCGTATCGGTGCTGTTCATCTCCATATCCAGCCTGATCAAAAACCCGGTTACTGCGCAGGAGGTTAACGCCGCCGATGCGCTGCCCGGCGCGACGCCGAACTGGCTGCTGTCCGCGGTCAACTACGCCTCGTACAACATCGTGATCTCCATCGGCGTGCTTACGCCCATGGGCGCGTACACGCCCGATAAAAGCAAGCTTTTTAAGGGCGCGCTGCTCGGCGCGGCGGGGCTGGGCGTCGGCCTTACCGCCATCTATTTTTGCGTATTGACGGATATCACCGCCGCCATTGGCAAGGAACTGCCGATGATCGCGGCGGCGGGCGGCATATCGGGCGTGCTGCGGATGGCCTTTGCGGTCGTGCTGTTTGCCGAGGTATACACCACCGCCGTGGGCAACCTGTACGCGCTGTCGCAGCGCGTTTCATTCGGGCTGCCTAAAAAGCTGTTCATCGCCGCTGCGGCCTGCCTCGCGCTGCTGGCCGGGCAGCTCGGATTTTCCAACATGGTGCGCTACCTCTACCCCGCCGTGGGCTACGGCGGCATCGCGTTCTTTCTGGGCGTCGTATGGGTTTGGATCACCAAGCGCAATTCCGTGACTTAGAGGCTCGCTATGAACCGTTTTTTGACCGCGCTGTTCGTCTGCATACTGCTCATACTCGCGCTTTCAGGCAGCCTCTTGCTTAACGAGCGCGCCGTGCGCGTATCGGCTCAGGCGGAGCTTACTTATGAGCGTACGCAAAAACAGAATCTGCTTTGCCTGATGCTCGCCTACCCAAACCACATTGCGGGTATCCGTCGCGCGGAAAACGGGCTCGTCTATGTCGTCATGCAATCGGGAGATGAGATTTTGTACGACGATATGAAGCAAAAGAGCTTCAACGAGCAGTTTTACAGCGCCGACCTTCAGGATATGCTGGCGATACGTTATCCGCTGGAAGCGATTGAGGCGCTGCGGGAGGGCAACGACGACCCGGGGCGCATCCGCTGCTACGCTTTTTTGCACGCGGTATATGGAAAGACAATCAATGATATCGAGAAGAACCTTAAAAGCGCAAACGTCGTATCGGGCTGCTGCGCGTTCGCCGTGGACGCCGCGCCCGCACTGGAGGATGCGATGCAACAGCTTGCCGAGTATGTGCGGCGCAACCCGTCCGCGTACGGCTACGTATTCCCCGTCAACGGCACGTACAACTACCGCATGATCGCGGGCACGAACCTTTTAAGCGCGCACGCGTTTGGCATCGCGATCGACCTAAAGAGCAACCCGTGCGACTATTGGCGCTGGGCGACGCGGCAGCAGGGGCAAAGCCGCCTTGACGATTATCCCGCGGAGGTGGTGAAGATCATGGAGAGCCGCGGCTTTATCTGGGGCGGCAAATGGGCGCACTTCGACTTTCTGCACTTTGAGTACCGGCCGGAGCTGATACTCAAAGCGCGGTACGCTTTAAATGACGACGCTTCGCAGCCGTGGTACTTTGGCTTCCCGGAGGATGCGCAAACTAAAGCGTTTATCGGAGTAATCGAAGAAGCTCTGGGCTCATAACAATCAGCGCTTATCAATGAGCAGCAGCCGCAAGGCAAACGCCTGCAGCCTGCGCGGCATGGCGCTGTAAAGCCTCAGCGCAAAATTCGTATTGACGTTGTAACGCAGCCTCGGAAATCTCGCTGTCACCGCGCGCAGATAAACTTCCGCGAGCTTTTCCGGGTCTTTCGCGGTGCCCGTCTGTCCGTTCATGATGCGCGCTATGCGGTTCAGCTTGCCCGTGTAAAGCTGCGTATTTTGTTTCAGCCGTTCAAGCTCCCGGCCCGATTCGTCCACGAGGGAGGTGCGGAATGCGCCGGGTCGAACCGCAATCACGCGTACGCCCAAAAGCTGCAGCTCGAGCCGCAGAGAATCCGCGTAGCACTCGAGCGCGGTCTTCGAGACCGCGTAAATGCCCGTAAAGGGCAGCGGCTTTTGCAGCGCGAGCTCACTCGTGGTGATGATAATGCGGCCCTTGCCCGCGCGAAGCAGCGGCAAAAACGCCTTGTTGACGCGGTACGCGCCCGTAAAATTGACGTCCATGATCGCGCCGAAGCGTTCCTCGGATATTTCGACAAGGGAATCCATCATATACACGCCCGCGATATGAACCACGGCGTCGAGCCTGTCCGTCATACGGGAGATCCGCTCGCACGCCGCTTCGATG
>CAYNFL010000239.1:0-2928 GCA_964396465.1 uncultured Christensenellaceae bacterium | reverse complement strand
CCCGGCCGACGGCTCATAGTTGAGCGAGCAGATGTAATATTGGAATCCGAGGTCGCACAGATGCTGTATGCCGTTGGCGTAATACTGCACCGTATCGGGGTTCACGACCATCATCGCGCATGCGTAAGGCTGAAACGTAAGCAGCCGCTTCGCGGCGCTTTCCACCGCGGCATAGCTGCTTTCTCCGCCTACCATTCGGCGGTGCGCGTCGTGCGCTTCTTTTATGCCGTCAATGCTGAGCGCGATCATTACGCGGTTGTCCGTGCACCAGCGCAGGAAACCCTCGTCCAGCAGCGTGCCGTTCGTCGTAATCTTGAAATGGAAGCGGCAGCCCTCGCGCTCCTCCACCTCGCGCCCATAGGCCACGGTATCATATATCAGCTGCTTTTCGAGCAGCGGCTCCCCGCCGAAGAACGATATGCCCGCATCCGCGCCGCGCTTCGCGGCGCGGTCCACCGCCGCCTTCGCCGTTTCCGGCGACATGCGCTTCTTGTGCAGCTTGTGCACGTAACAGTAATGGCACGCGAGGTTGCAGTCGCTCGTGATATGCAGTGTATAGTGCATCAGATAATCCCCTGCGCTTTAAGCCATTCGCATAAATCCTTCACCTGCTTGGTAAGCTGCGCGACCGATTGCGCGCGGCTCTTTGCCTCGGCGGCTTCTCCGTCCTCTTCATCCGCCGCGCCCTTCGCCGTCTCGCACGGGTCGTACAGCACGCCGACGGTACAGGCGCTGTAATCCTGCGTCGCCGCGCTTTCAAGCGCCTCGCTGAGCTGCGCCGCCGCGTCCTGCGTGTCGTAGCTTTCCACTGAAATTGCGTAACCCTTCTCCTGATGCCAGGACTTCACGTCCTCCACCGAGACAAACTCAATTGATACGCCATACGCTGCGTCGGAAAAATCGGGTGTCAATGTAGTCAGCGTATCCGCCTCAGCCTTATTATCCGATTCATAAATGTTGGTGACCGGCTGCAATACGCCGTCCAGTACAGGCGCGCCTTGCTTGGAGAAGGTAAGGCCGTATCCCTTCGCGACGCCGTTGATTACGGAGAGCGCCTCGTCCTCCGAAAGGAACGCGGGCGGCGCGACCATCACGCAGCCAAACGCGCCCAGCCCCTCGCCGTGCAGAAACAGCGGCGCGACGGATACCGTCGGCGCCAAGGCTTCACCTTCCAGTATGACGGGCGTGGGCGTCACCGTTTCCTCGGTTATAACGGAGGGCGCGATGGGCACGCCCGCCGTGCGCGGCGGATCGCACCCGGTCAGCGTCATCGCCGCGAGCGATATCAGCGCCACTTTGGCAGCGGGGCTTTTCGCCCAGCGCCGCGGCAGGCCGGCCTTAATCTGCTCCGCGCCCACATCCACCTTGCGCGGGTACTTGGGCGGTTTCGATTCTCCTACGGGCTTGATTTCCATAGCGGCCTCCTGAAGGTAAGGATTTATAGTAAGACGTATGCGCATCCATATGGGTTCCATTATCAGAGGTTATTCTCCCGCCGATGCGGCAGCCGTTAACGCTTTTTTGTGCTTTCCTGCTTCATTCTCTGCGCGTACGTGCCGTCATCATACTCCGCGGCGTACTTTTTGATCACACCCGATGCCATAAAAAATATAAAGCTGCAAATAAAGAACAGCCCGCCCGCCGCATAGAACAAATTATTGAGTATCGCGGACAGCGCGATCTGAGAGGAACCGAGGCTGAGATAACACGCGCCCAGCGCCACATGCGATTCATACTGCTTCATCAGCATACGGTATTTATCATAGGGGTTGGCAAATATGCGGATCGCCCCTTCGCGCTGATCCTTCCTGAACAGCGCCCACATCGACGTGCTGCATATAAGCTCAATGCTTTTGTCCGTTATCCGGCCGATGATGCCGTCCAGCTCCTTCCTGCTCTTTTCAAAATAGACGTACTCATAAGTATACCGGTTCTCGCTTTCCTCAAATACATACCGGAATCCGTTAGTTTTAACCAGCCTCCAGCCCTCTTGGGCGGCGAGCCACTCCTGCTCCTTCTTGATATCAAGAAACAGTTTGATCACCCTTTTCACGCGCTTTTCTCCTTTATAGCTCTAAACCCATATTACTATAAATGAACGGCCGGGGCAATATAAAAGGCGAGCCAAAAGGGCTCGCCGCAGACCGCTGACAAACTTCGTTTGCCAGCGGTTTTTATGTGCCTTACCCAACTTTATTATTGCCTTTCTCAAGGGCGGCCTCTTCGAAAGGCATGTTTCCGTGTGAAGTCCACAATGGCATCATAGCATATAACTAAACATGAGGCTTTATTAGGAAAAAGTAAATATAAAGCGGGGTAACGACCCCGCTTGTAAAACAGGACACAGGAAATTATGCTGCGCCTGATAGAGGGAACGGAACAAGCCCGTTCCAATGAAGCCTATTGTATTGCATCATTGCCATGAAAGCAATAGACGATTTCATTGATTCAGAAAAGGTTTTACACAAACAAAAAACGCCCGAAGGCGTTTTCGTTGGTGAGGTTAACGTTTGCTGAACTGCGGCGCACGGCGGGCGGCCTTGAGGCCGTATTTCTTTCTTTCCTTCATGCGCGAATCGCGCGTGAGGAAGCCCGCTTTTTTGAGCGCTCCGCGAAGCTCCGGTTCGGATTTGGTGAGCGCGCGCGCGATGCCGTGGCGGATTGCTCCCGCCTGGCCCGTAAAGCCGCCGCCCTTCACATTGACGGAAACGTCATAGCGCGAAAGCGCGCTCGTCAGCACCAGCGGGGATTTCGCGAGCATACGCAGCGTTTCATATCCGAAATAGTCCTCAATCGGCTTTGAATTAATCTGTACTTTTCCGTCGCCGGGCATCAGGATCACCCTTGCAATGGAGCACTTTCTTCTGCCCGTACCTAAATACTGTACCTTTGCCATAGTTCCTCCTTAGCCTTCCAGCTTGAGCGGCT
>CAYNFL010000238.1:0-2934 GCA_964396465.1 uncultured Christensenellaceae bacterium | reverse complement strand
GATCAGCATGGGGTTTGATAAAAGTAAATAAAACGGCTACAATAGAGCGGGAGAGGGTTTCTTCCGCTTTTCTATATGCTTTCATTTGCGGAGGCTGTATGAAGTCGAAAATCAGGGATTATATTTTAATGAGCGTCGGTGTTGCAATTGCCGTATGCGGCTTGAACTTATTTTTAGTTCCCGGTAAAATCGCCGCGGGCGGCGTGAGCGGTATCGCGACGATACTCTATCATTTGTTCAATATCCATATCGGCCTTTCCATCGCCGTGCTCAACATACCGCTGTTTATATTCGGCTACAGAAAGATGGGCAAAACGTTTGCCGTCCGTACGGCGTATTCGCTGGCGCTCTACTCGCTGCTCGCGGAGGTAATTCCCGTGGGGTACAACGCAACAAACGATACCGATACGCTGATACTCGGCTGCATATACGGCGGCGTGCTGACGGGCATCGGCATCGGCATCGTACTGCGGTATGGCGGCAGCACGGGCGGCTCGGACATGGGCGGCGTGATACTCAACGCACATTTTAAGCATGTCAGCGTCAGTACATTCGTATTCATTATCGATTTTCTCGTAATCACGTCCGCCGCGTTGCTTTTCTCCGATCTCAAGCTCGCGCTATACGCGATCGCTTCGTTATATATCGCTACCAAACTGATGGAGTTTATTTCAGTGGGTTTGAATGCCGCCAAGGCTTTCTATATCATTTCCGACAAAAATGACGAGATCGCAAAAATAATACTTGAAAAAATGAACCGCGGCATAACCGCTCTGAGCGCAAAAGGCGTATATTCGGGACGCGAAAAGACCGTACTGATGTGTGTGATTCAGTGGCGCACCGAAGGTGCGCGGTTAAAAAACCTCGTGAAAAGCGTCGATCCTGAGGCTTTTGTGATCGTAGGAGACGTCAAAGAGGTCATGGGCGAAGGCTTTTAATAATGATATTAATAAAAAATACATGTTTTCGCCATATTTTCTGTTGTTTATTAAACTGAAATAGTGTTATTATTTTATTAATGATATATAATTGATACGGACGAGAGGAGCGTACACCCTGTATATGAAATCGATTGGAAAGATGTCCTGGTGGTTGGTCATTATCACGGGCGTACTGATTATCGCAGCGGGAATATTCCTTCTCGCGGGCAATTCCCAAGAAGGAAAGAATGTTTCATTGGATACGCTGCTTTTCATCGTCGGGTTCAGCGTTTTAGTATTCGGTGCTTATAATTTGTACAAGGCATATGCGCTGAGAAACGACCACCGTATGTTTGTGGTGCATCTCATACCGGGTATTTTGGATATCATACTGCTGTTGCTGATGCTGTTTATACCTCCGTCGCAGAAGCTTCTCGGTATTATATTGGCATGCTGGTTCATCGTATTCGGGCTTTTCGGCCTCGCTCAGAATATTTCCGGCGTTGAGAAAAACCGCCATGCGCGGAGAACCGCCGCGCTGCTGCTTATAACCGGCCTTGTATTGCTGATCATACCGCTGTTGTTTCGTTTCAACTATATTATTTTACTGGGTATCTGTATCATCGTCATCGGTATCGTGCGCGTAGTACAGGGAATCATCGTAAAATCACGCTACGACGACAGGACTTCGGGCGGCAGGTCAAACCTTCTGTGATTGACAGATAAATGTACCGATATTATAATGTGTGCAGACAAGTGTATTCAGGATAAGTAGCAAACGATCCTACGCATCAAGAGACTCGAGCGCCGCAGGCTGAAAGCGCGGAGTGCGTGCCGAAATGCGAAACCACCTGAATTTTTAGCAAGGGGCCGCTCCCTTATCGGCGATAAAGTTGTCATCGAATCGATGAAAGATGGGTGGAACCGCGGTTTATAATCGTCCCATGTGCGTTACGCGCGTGGGATTTTTAATTGGGGAGGGACATATGAAAATAACGTTGGCGGATGGTACGGTAAAGGAATTTGAAAGCGTTAAGAACGCTTTCGATGTGGCAAACGCGATTTCGGGGAAGCTCTTAAAGCGCGCGCTGGCCGCGAGAATCGACGGCGAGGTGCGCGATCTCACTGCGGCGGTAAGCGACGGCAGCCGTGTGGAGATACTAACGTTTGAGGATGAAGCGGGTAAAAAAGCGTTATGGCACACGGCTTCGCATGTGATGGCGCAGGCGGTCAAACGCCTGTACCCTTCGGCAAAGCTCGCCATCGGCCCCGCCATCGACACGGGCTTTTACTACGACTTCGACCTTGAAAAGCCTTTCGTTGCGGAAGACCTTGAAAAAATCGAAGCTGAGATGCAGCGCATCGTGGAAGCCGATTTGCCATTGGAACGCTTTGAGCTGCCACGGGAAAAATCGCTTGCGTTGATTAAAGATGAACCCTACAAAATTGAATTGATCAGCGATTTACCCGCAGACGCCGCGTTAAGCTTCTATAAACAGGGCGAATTCACCGACCTCTGCGCCGGGCCGCATGTGCCCTCCACCGGCAAGGTAAAAACGTTTAAGTTGCTTTCCATCGCGGGCGCATACTGGCGCGGCAGCGAGAAAAACAGAATGCTGACAAGGGTATACGGAACGGCTTATGAGAAGCGCGAGGAGCTTGACGCATATCTGAACATGCTCAAGGAAGCGCGCGAGCGCGACCACAATAAGCTGGGGCGCGAGCTTAAATACTTCACAACGAACGACGCGGTCGGACAGGGCCTGCCGCTCATCATGGCCAAGGGTGCCAAGGTGATACAGATACTCTCGCGCTTCGTCGAGGACGAGGAGGAGAGCCGCGGCTACACGCTCGTGCGCACGCCGCTCATGGCCAAGAGCGACCTCTACAAGATTTCCGGGCATTGGGATCATTATAAGGAAGGCATGTTTGTGCTGGGCGACGAAAGCAAGGACGAAGAGGTGCTGGCGCTTCGGCCGATGGACTGCCCGTTTCAGTTCATGATCTACAACTC
>CAYNFL010000237.1:0-2936 GCA_964396465.1 uncultured Christensenellaceae bacterium | reverse complement strand
CATAGACGCTCCTTTTGTGACCATCGTAGTGTCTTTTTATTGTGGTCATCGAACTAACACACATAGACACATAATGATCGGAACGTTGCCGTAACATGCTGGACTGGATGATAAGTTAATTTATAACATATATCTACAATAAATACAAGAGAAACACTACATTAAGGGATAATACCGTAATTTTTTATTTATTGACAATAAATCCTGAACAGCTTATTATATGAATAGATATTCATATGATAGGATATTCATATATATATGCCGCATTTAAAACACGATCATGACGCTACGGTAAAAACGGTTCGTGCGGGGATGCCTTCCGACGAGCTGCTCTGCGACCTCGGAGACCTGTTCAAGGTGTTCGGGGATACGACGCGCATCCGTATACTTTATTCCCTTTTTGAATCCGAAATGTGCGTGTGCGCGATTGCCGAACTGCTCGGCATGACGCAGTCCGCCATATCCCATCAGCTTAAGGTGCTTAAAGAAGCAAAGCTGGTCGGCAACAGGCGCGAGGGAAAAACTATATTTTACTTCCTTGCCGACGATCACGTGCGCTTGATCATCGGCCAGGGCTTTGACCATCTGACAGAGGATTTAAAAGGGACAGCGTCATGACGAAACCACAGAAAATAAATCTGGTCCGTATCATACTTTCCGCCGTGCTTTTCGCCGTTGCATGGGCGCTGCCCTTTAAGGGGTATATGCGATTGCTCGCTTTTCTGCTCCCCTACACAATCATCGGATATGATGTGCTTTGGTCGGCGGCGCGCAACATTGCCCGCGGACATGTGTTTGATGAGAATTTCCTGATGGCGATTGCAACGATCGGCGCTTTTTTAATACGGGAATACCCCGAGGCGGCAGCGGTAATGCTGTTCTATCAGGCAGGAGAGCTGCTTTCGGATATTGCCGTCGGAAAAAGCCGCAGATCCATCGCAGCGCTGATGGATATCCGCCCTGACAGCGCCACCGTATTGCGGGATGGAGTTGAAATCGTCATGCCGCCCCAAGACGTATCTATTGGGGATACGATCATCGTGCGCCCCGGCGAAAGGATACCGCTCGACGGCGTGATTTTGGAGGGTGAAACGGCTGTCAACACCTCCGCGCTTACGGGCGAATCGTTGCCCGCCGAAAAGGGCGTGAGCGACAGCGTGGTCAGCGGTTCGGTGAATATAATCGGCGTTATTAAAATCGAGGTGCAAACCAAATACGCGGAAAGCATGGTCACTAAGATACTCGATCTTGTCGAAAACGCTTCTGCGAAGAAAGCGAGAACGGAAAAGTTCATCACACGGTTCGCGAGATACTACACGCCCTGCGTCGTGACAGGCGCGCTGCTTCTCGCCGTCATTCCGCCGCTGCTGCTTTCGCAAAGCTTTAGCGAATGGCTGAACCGCGCGCTGATATTTTTAGTGGTTTCTTGCCCCTGCGCGCTCGTAATCTCCGTACCTCTTTCGTTTTTCGCAGGCATCGGCGGTGCGTCCCGCGCCGGCATACTCATCAAAGGCGCTGATTATATGGAAACGCTGTCGAAGGCGCGCATCATCGTATTCGATAAGACGGGTACGCTGACAAAGGGCAAATTAACCGTCGCCGCCGTACACCCAGAAAAAGTATCCGAAGCCGCGCTGCTCGATATCGCCGCAACAGCCGAAAGCTATTCGAACCACCCGATCGCTTCTTCCATCGTACGCGCGCACGGAGGCCATATCGATAAAAGCCGTATCGGCGAGGTTACAGAGCTTTCAGGCCTTGGCGTAAAAGCCGTGATCGACCGCAAGGCCGTATACGCCGGCAACGCGAAACTCATGGAACAGATCGGGGCAGACTGGCGCGAATGCCACATCGCCGGTTCTATCGTTCACATCTCCGTTGAAAACGAATATATGGGGCATATCGTCATATCCGATGAGATTAAGCCCGGCGCCGCGCAGGCAATATCCGCGCTGAAAAAGCTGGGCATATCCAAAACCGTGATGCTGACGGGCGACACCGCTAAGGTGGGCGAGGCGGTGGGGCGCGATCTCGGAATTGACGAAACGCGATGCGAACTGCTGCCGGATCAGAAGGTGGCCGAGGTGGAAAAGCTGCTGATGCAAAAGCCCAAATGCGCTGCGCTCGCGTTTGTCGGCGACGGCGTCAACGACGCGCCTGTGCTTTCCCGCTCGGATGTCGGGATCGCGATGGGCGCGCTCGGCAGCGACGCGGCGATCGAGTCGGCGGATATCGTGCTGATGGACGACAAGCTGATTAAACTCTCGCAGGCTGTCGTCATATCGCGTAAAACCATGCGGGTTGCGCGCGAGAACATCGGCTTCGCGCTGACAATAAAGGCCGCCGCGCTGACGCTCGGGGCCTTAGGTTTTGTCGGTATGTGGGTTGCGGTATTTGCGGATGTCGGCGTGATGGTGCTTTCGATACTCAATTCGCTGCGCGCGCTGAAATCACAAACGCGTTGAATCCGGCGCGCTTATTTCGGATAACCGTCGGGGTGTCTGCGATGGAAGTTCCACGCGCTGGAAAGTATCCCGTCAATACCGAATTCGGGCTTCCAGCCAAGGGTGTTCCGTATCTTCTCCGAAGAAGCGACGAGCCTTGCCGGATCTCCCGGCCTGCGCGGCGCGACTTCGTACGCAATATCTCGCTCTGTCGCCTTTTTCGCTGCACGGACGATTTCCAGTACGGAAAAGCCCTGCTCGCTGCCAAGGTTGTACATGTCGCTTTCCCCGCCCTTTTCGAGATCTTGCAGCGCGAGTATATGCGCCCTCGCAAGGTCGGTCACGTGGATGTAGTCGCGGATGCACGTGCCGTCCGGCGTATCGTAGTCGTCGCCGTAAACCAGCAGTTTGTCGCGCTTGCCGTTGACATATTGCAGTATGATGGGAATCAGATGGGTCTCGGGCGTATGGTCCTCGCCGATATCGCCTTGG
>CAYNFL010000236.1:392-2938 GCA_964396465.1 uncultured Christensenellaceae bacterium | reverse complement strand
GGCTGAACATATTCTTAAAGTTTTCGGGGTCCTCTTTGATCGCGCTTAAAAGCTTGTCTTTATCCACCGTGATCTTCGCGCCTTCCGAGTAGGTTCCGGTCGTCAGGCCGATATCGGACATTGTCATCCCCGTGCCCTCAATCTCTGAATAAAACGCGTTTCTGAGAGATTTCAGCAGCGAAGAGATATACGAGTCACCATGAAGTACACCGCTTTTCGCTTTCTCTTCCCACTTTTCAATCTCCTCATCAGACATCTGTTCTTTTTGCGTGTCAGTCAGCGGAGGATAATCGTTGTACACCTCTTCTTCAAGTTTTGTCTGAAGCGTATCGATGAGCTTATTGTATTCATCCACAAAAGATGCGACTTTATCAACCGTGTTCTGGTAATCCTCACTGACGGTGAACTGTATTGCAGAGGACTCGGCGTTGATCGTATAGGTGACACCGTCATATGTAAATGTATTGCTGGACTGTGTAACGGAAATGTTATTGATGCTTAATTCCGCATCCTGCCCAAAGTAACTGCCTTCGGCAATACCAAACGCGCTGTTCTCCGCCGAAAACGCATTGCCGGCAATGTTAACAATTTCAACGCTGCTTGCGCTGCCCATCGCATCGGATGTGATTACAAAGCCCTTGGACAGGCTGCTGTATTTCATCGTTACACCCGCATCGGAGGCATTGATCTGGCTCATCATATCGCCAATCGTGGTGTCCTTGTTAAATGTAAACGTTTGATCGTTGATCGAAAACGAAATCTGGTCATGCTCATCAAACGTCAATGCGTTGGCCATTGACAGATTGTCAAGCGTGGTGCTGCTGGAATACGACGTTCCCGTAAACGCGTTAAGGCCGCTTGGCGCCGCCGCTTTGGCCAGCTTCGTAATGCTGTCAATCGTGTAGGTGCCCGTCTCGGCCGATGACGAAACGGAAATGGAGGCAGCGCTCGTTGTGGTCAGCATCGTGGCCTTAAGGCTGTTGTATGCGCCCGACGACATCATATTGTTTTCGGATAACATGCTTAAGTAACCGGAGCGGAAATTCTTAACCAGTATATTGATCTCGCGATAAGCGCTCGCCGTCCACTCCATCTTTGTGGTGCTCTGCGCCTGCTTATCAAGCCTCGTCCGATAAGTCGCCATCAACCCTTCTACAACCGTTTCGGTTTCAATACCTGAAGCCAGCCCCGAAAGCCTGTTGCTGCTGTCGATAGATAATGACATCTTTGCACCTCCTGTTCAAAATTTATTTCATACCGGTTTCATCGCGGCCCGGCATGCTTTTGCCGTCCATACGGTATACGAATACGAGTATTTCCGCCACCACGCGGTAGAGCGCTTCCGGAATCTCGTCGCCCACGCTGAGCTGATGCAGTACATGGGATAACTTTTCATCCTGCATAACTGAAACGCGGTTGCGTTCCGCTTCCTCTACCATGCGCTCCGCAACATATCCCCTGCCAAGAGCGACGATGCGCGGTGCCGCATCCTTCACTGCGTTGTATTTGATCGCTGCCGCCTCACGCGCTTTGTCGTTTGGGAAAGATTTATAACGTTTCATATCCGTACATCAACGCCTTCAGCGGGTGAACCCGCATCATCGTCCATCAACCCGGCGGCATTGAACACCGATGTCTTTGTCTCCAGTCCCGCGTAGCGCACGCCGGTAAGACGGTATCCTGCCGCGATGGCCGCTTTTTCGAGCGCAAGTTCGTTGCTTTTAAACATATCCGTTGTTTCCGGCTGCTCCAACCGGAACTCAATCAATATGGAGCTGCCCGTTTCTTTAATCAGCGTTTCCACACGTCCGATATGCTGCGTATCCAGCGCAACCAGTATCGTAAGGCCCGCCTCGCCGGACGTTTTCTTTCCTCCCTTGCGCTTAAACACATACAGTTCGGCGGTCCGATATTCGCCGTCCTTCATAGAAATCGGCAATTGCATGTATTCGAACGGCACCGTCCGGCTGCCAAGCTCCATTTGCTTAAGCGCCTGATCCGCACATTTCAAGCATACTTCCTTATTGTTGATATCGGATTGAACCAGCGCCGACTTTAGCGCTTTTACCGTCTGGGGCAGCTCGGCGACTGTTTTTTTAATAGAACCGCCTGTTTGTGCATCCGGCCGGATAAAAATGCCGCGTATGATATCCTTTATTCGCGCGTTATTCTCGCCCCGCGCTTCTGCTGCAGCGCCGTCCGTCCGCACATCCTCCGATACCGCTTTATCCGCTTTCACAGGTGCGGCGGCCCCCACCAAAGGTTCCTCTTCGGCCTGCGCCGGCAGGCCTGAAAGCTGCGTGCGTGCGCTTTGCGCCTGCGCTTGCTGCGGCTGCGGCTTCATCATTTCTTCCGCCTGTATCGGCGAAGCTTGCGTATTCGCCGCATGCAGCTGCACTTCTTTCGCGGTGCTCTGAATATCCGCCGTTTCGTATTTGGCATTCGCCGAAGCCTGCTTTGTGGCCACTGCGCTATCCGCGTTCCCCGATGCGATTTTTGCATCCGGTTCAGGAAGTAATGCTGAAAACATTATAAACTACTATAAA
>CAYNFL010000236.1:0-382 GCA_964396465.1 uncultured Christensenellaceae bacterium | reverse complement strand
TCCGGTTCTGCTGTTCTTACGGAAGCGGCTATCGTTTGTGTGCCGTCTGTTTGAACCGGCGCGGGTTGGGGGACTGCCTCCTGCGCACGCACAGGAGCAAATTCCGCCGGAGCGCCTTTCGTTTGAGCCAAAGCGATACTCTCCTGAACCGCTCCCGACGGAACGGATACGGTTTGCGCTTGTACGGCATGCAGCTTAGCCTCCGCATTTTCCGTAAGGCCTTTCAGCATATCTGCCAAGTCAATTGCCTTTGCCGCGTCGCTCCTCGCCGTATATTGGTATTGCGCCATGCCGGACGGCTGCGCTTTGCCGCCGGTGGACATCGCATTATCGTTTGCGGGCAATGCTTTGCCGTATTGCCCCTGCCCTGCCGTGAAGCTCA
>CAYNFL010000235.1:0-2954 GCA_964396465.1 uncultured Christensenellaceae bacterium | reverse complement strand
ATCCTGCTGAGCTACAGGCGCAGACTTTAAAGCCAGTCATAAAAAAAGAAACGTACAACCGACAAGACGGAATTATATCAAAAGCGGGCGTCGATGTCAATAAGCCGGACATGATGAGTTAGGCGCTTGAAAAACTGCGGCGATGCGATAAAACGCCCACAAAATCGCGCAGATGCCCGAAATTGTGTTGCAAAAGTCATTTCCCTGTGTTAAAATACGATGCGTTATCAAACGAGACCTGACACGGAGGAAATTAACTTGCCAAATATTGAATCTGCGAAGCGGCGCGTACGTATGGAAGAAAAAGCGAACCTGCGCAACCGCATCATAAAATCCGAACTCAAAACGCTCGCGAAGAAGTTTTCTTCAGCCGTCACATCCGCGGCGGTTCTTTCCAAAGAATATGAAGGCGCGCTCGACAAGGCCGCCGTCAAGGGCGTACTGCACCGCAACAACGCCGACCGCAAGAAGGCGCAGATTAAAAAAGCGGTCGCTTCGCTTTCCGCGTAAACGGTATTTCTTTTAAGAACATGCGGTCCATCACCAGATTGAATATCCGATGATGGACTTTTTGTGTTGCTACAGCATATAAATCTCAAACAAAGTCTGAGTCATCGCGATGAGCGCGTCCTTTCCTCCGCTTTTAACCGCATAGTCCAGCCCGGCCAGCGCGCATAGCGCGGCTTTTAGCTGCGCGCGCGAAAACCTGCCGCATTCCTGCATCAGCATTTGCGCGGGATATTCCCTCATCTTCAGCGTTTCGGCGATTCCGGCCTGCCCGCAGCCCGCTTCCATTAGCGATTTCACCTTGTACATATCGCGAAACTTCTTTGCGAAAAGCCCGATCAGCCCTTCGGGCCGCTCGGCGTCCAGCACATCGGCAAGCAGCGCTTCCGCCTTTGCCGCGTCGCGGCGGATGAGCAGATTGTGCAGCTCAAATATGTTGTAGTCGAGCGTGCGCGACGCGCATTGCTTCACGTGCCCGGCCAGTATCTCCCCCGCGCCCGCGTACGCCACGAGCTTGGCCACTTCGTTCTCAATCGTGTAATAGTCGCACCCGGCGATTGCGACGAGCTGGGCCGCCGCGGCGTTGCCCATGCGCGCACCGAGTTTTTTGGCCTGCGCCACCGCGAACGCCGCGCATTCACCCGGCTTGGGCAGGGCAAACTCGCGCACGACGCCCGCTTCCGCAAACCGCTTGTAGAGCGCGCGGCGCTTATCCGGCAGCCCCTCGCAGCACAGCGCAAGCACCGTGGTTTCGGGCATGCGCGGCAGGTACGCCGCCAATCTTTTTGCGCCTTCCGCATCGCCCTCCCCCGAAAGCGCCGTATAATCGCTCACGTACACGAGCCTTTTCTCCGCCATCAGCGGCAGCGCGGCGCACGCCTCGATCAATGCCTCGGCGTCGGGCATGGTTTTAAAGCCCGCAATGTTGATTTCGGGCAGCGGGATATCAAGCGAAGCGGTAAGCTCCCGCAGATTCTTCATCACCATATAGCGCTCGCCCGCGAAAAGAAAAAGGTTGCTATTCGCCATCAATCCCGCCCGCCGTACGTATGGACTCGTATTCCCCCGCCGATAAAAAACTCCACCGCATAATCGTCAATCGTATAAAATACCTCGCCCGAATAATACTGAAGATTGTCAACCGCAAGTTCGCCTGGATGCCCGAAGCGGTTGCTGCCCACGCTGACGACGCTGTACTCCGGCTCCAGCGCGGAGAGCGGCAGCCGGTACGAGGAGCCGTTTGAGCCGTGGTGCGCTGCCTTATAGATATCCACCCCGCCCACCGAAGCGAATATCTCCGTTTCCACCGCGCCCGGGGTATCCCCCGCGAACAGCGCGGTATGGCCGTTATATTCCACGAGCAGCACGAGCGACTGTTCGTTCTTGTCCTCCGAAACCGTATCGCGGTACGGATATAATACCACGGCGCGGGCAGTATCGTCCAGCTGCACGGTATCGCCCGCGCATAGCGGCACGACCTCCGCCCCCGGCATCGCTTCGCGCACCGCTTCCTCCTCCTGATACGAGCAGTATGCTTTGTGCAGCAGCCCCGCCTCATAAAGCGCCTTGAGGCCGGAGAAGTGGTCATCGTCTGTGTGCGTGACAAACGCCGCGTCGGGCGTGATGCCCTGCCGTACGGTGAACGAAACGAATTCCTCCGCGCTCAGTTCCCTGCCGCCGTCAATGAAATACTGCCCGCCCTGCGCGGTGCGGATATACGCCGCGTCGCCCTGCCCCACATCCAGAAATACCATATACATGCCGGAGGGCGCGGAAATCAGCATCACAAGCAGCGTGAACGCGGCGAGCGCGCCGCTGAATACCGCCTTGGTTTTGATATCGGCCAGCACATACCGCGAGCAGGCCAGCAGCACCGCAAAACAGGCGAGCAGCGCGTACCACGGCATCGAGGCCACGTCGAGCGCGACGAACGGCACGGCGGAGCAGGACTGTATGACCCACAGCATGCCCTTGATCACGATCGCGGCGACATAGCCGATATATACCGCCGCCTGCGCCCATACCGCCCCCACGAGCGTTACGATGAACACCAGCACCGTCGCGGCGGAGGCCAACGGGATCACCGCGATGTTGATGAGTATGCTCAGCGTGGAGACGCGGTTGAAGGAGGATGCCAGCAGCGGCGCGGTTCCCGCCGTCGCGCCGACGGAGGCCGAGAACGTATCGCCCGCCCAGCGCAGCCGCGCGGGCAGATGTCGGTTCTATTTAATGGTGTCATAAAATATGTATGAAATCAAGGCAATGCATGTCCAAAATTCTATCTATCATTGTCTTTATTTATACAGATTTATCATGATTTGTCATGGTTTTCTTTGAACGCATGCAAGGCCATAAAAAATTTTAAGCGATTAACGGGTTTATAGCTCTTCAATACTACTTTTATACTACATTTTGAAATAAACGTGTGTATGAGTGAATACTTCTTA
>CAYNFL010000234.1:0-2971 GCA_964396465.1 uncultured Christensenellaceae bacterium | reverse complement strand
TACTCTGCGCGCTGTTCGCGGCATTAACCGCCGCAGGTTCGTTCCTGCGCATCCCAATACCGGGCACGATGCTCGTGTTCACGCTGCAAACTTTCTTTGTTTTTCTCTCGGGGCTGCTGCTTTCGCCGCGGTACGCTCTGTTGTCCCAAATTGTCTATATCGCCGTGGGGCTGCTCGGGCTGCCCGTGTTTTCCACAGGCGGCGGCGTCTCCTACATACTGACGCCTTCTTTTGGCTTCCTCATCGGCTTCATCGCCTGCGCGGGGCTGCTCTCGCTGCTCGCGCGCAAAGAGCTTACCGCGCTGGCTACCGATAATACGCGCCGTTTCCGGCGTATCGTCCGCATCGGTGCTTCCGGGCTTGCCGCAATCATCGCGATGTATATTATCGGCATCGCCTATATGTATATCATACTGAACTTTTATTTAGACAATCCCAAGGCGCTGGGCGAGGTTGCCATCGCGGGCACAGGCGTATTCGTGCTCATCGATATCGTAAAGCTCGCTGTCGCGCTGCCGCTCGCGGCAGCGGTGTTGCGGCGGCTGCCCATAGCAGCGGAAACCAAGGTTGCAAGCAACAAATAAAGGGGGAAACCTGCCCTCAACTTGCTCACAAAGCCTCATGCTTAGTTATATGCAATAAAAATCCTTGTGGATTCCACATGGAAACATGCCTTTCGAAGGACCGTCTTCGAGAAAGGCAATAATAAGGATGGGTAATGCACATAAAAGACCGCTGGCAAACGAAGTTTGTCAGCGGTCTTAGGGCGGAACCCGCCCTTTAATTGCAATGTATGTTCGCCTGAAAGCTTATTTCATTTTCTCCGCCCAGCCGTATACCACCGGAATCTTGAAAATGCTGCCCTGCGTGGCCTTGATAATGCAGATGATGACAAGCGCAAGATACCCCAGCCAAAGAATGTAGCTCAATACCGAAATGAAGATGATCAGACCCCAAGCAAATGAGACCGTGGCAATTCCCGTGATGATTGCAAGGATGATCGCAATCGCATATATCACGCAGCTTAAAAACAATGATTGCCACGCATGCGTACGCACTTCCTTGTCATCCTTCACCATAGCCAGCACGATGATCGCGCTGATGATGCTGAGCAGATATGCAAACCAACTCGCCGTTTTCTTATCCATCGCCGAACCTCCAATAATAAAATTTTAGAATGAATCCCGTATTCATATTACTATATGCAGCTATAGTATGTAAACCTGTTTTTCAGCGGTTTCAGGTTGATTATTCCGGGTTCGGGGCGCGGATGGGTTAATCTTCCGAATAATTGCCGATCAGCCATTCCGCGACGGTATCGAGCCGCATTCCGTGGGAGGCTTTGACGAGTACGGTGTCCCCCGGCTGAATCAGCGAGGGCAGCGCGGCGGTCAGCTGCTCCTTGTCGGCAAAATGCCGCGCGTCACAGCCTTTCTGCTTTGCGCCTTCATAGATATACCCGGCCAGCTTGCCTACGCAAAGTACACAGTCAAGTTCCAAATCCGCTGCTGTCTGCCCGATATCGCGATGGTACTGCGCCTCGTTTTCGCCCAGCTCAAACATATCGCCGAGCACGCACACCTTTCGCCCCTGCGCCTTTGCGAGCGTGCCCAGTGAAGCCGCCATGGACGACGGATTCGCGTTGTAGGCATCGTTGATCACCGTGATGCCCGCCGCCTCGACGATATCCATACGGCCGGACGACGGCCGGTATTGTGAGATTCCGGCTTGAATCCGGTCCTCGCTAACGCCAAGCAGCACGCCCACAGCCAGCGCCGCCAGCGCGTCAATCACCATGTGTTTTCCGGGGCAACGGATAAACAGGGGCAGCTTTTTCCCTTCAAAGCAGGCGGTAAAGCGGGTTCCGCTCAAACCCATATCGGTGATATCCTCGGCGCGCACGTGGTTATGTTCCCCTAGCCCGACAGTAACTGCGCCCCAATACCGGGAAGCAAGCGGCATGAGCAGCGGATCGTCCCCGCATACCACAATATGCCCCTCCGGCTCCATGAATTCGAGCATCTCGGTTTTGGCCTTGAGTGTGGCCTCCTTGGAGCCGAGGAACTCGATATGCGCCTCGCCGATATTCGTAATCACGCAGAAACTTGGGCGCACGATGCGCGCGAGATTCCTGATCTCGCCGAAATGGTTCATGCCCATCTCGATGACCGCGGCTTCGTGGCATTTCTCCAGCTTGAATACCGTAATCGGCACGCCCGTCTGGTTGTTGAGGTTCCCCTCGTTTTTGAGCACGCGGTACTTCTGCTCCAACACGCCTGATATCAACTCTTTCGTGGTCGTCTTGCCCGCGCTTCCCGTGACGCCCACAGCGGGTATGTCAAACAGCGAACGGTAATACGCGGCGATCGCCTGAAACGCGTCCGACGCGGACGGCACGATGATGCACGGCCCTCCGGTTTCGGGCGGCCTCTCCGCGACGCAGCAAACCGCCCCGGCTTCCAGCGCGGCTTCAATAAAGTCGTGCCCGTCGAAGCGCTCGCCCTTGATCGCGACGAACAGCGCTCCGCGCAAAACCGTCCGGCTGTCAATGGTTACGTCCGTTACATCCGCGTCCAGCAGGCCTTCGTCCCCGTGATATTCCCCGCCGCAGGCCGAAAGCGCCTGCCTCAGCTTGAAAGGAACCATAATCGTCACCCTTTCAACTCAATATGCAGCGGCGGATAAAGTGTCCAGCATGGGTATCATCCGCCCGCCTCGTTTCTAAATTTGTTGTTGTAGGGGCGGATTATCCGCCCGCTCATTTCTCACTCTTAATCAATCCCGCAAGCCGCTTACAAAGCAAACCGTGCCAGCGACAGCGAAATGATCTCCTCGCATAGCTGTTCGTACGATATCCCCGTGGCCTGCGCCTCCTGCGGCAGCAGGCTCGTCGGCGTCATGCCGGGCAGCGTGTTCGCCTCAAGGCAATAGATACCGCCGTCCTTGCCGAGTATGAAATCCACGCGCGAAT
>CAYNFL010000233.1:0-3060 GCA_964396465.1 uncultured Christensenellaceae bacterium | reverse complement strand
AATCGAACAGCTGGTTTTGCGGGCGGTTCTGTGGGGAAAGAGAGTCGCCTGTATTCTGGATTATAAGCCCCCAAGGTTTAAGCGCAATACTGTATTTCAGGTGATCTGTGACGCGTTGAATACGCTTGAAAATATGGGCGTAAAAATTGTGTCAATGATTTCGGAAGAGCAGAATGCGGCTAATGGGTTGGCGCTGGTAACGGAAGCCGATGTAAGGGATGTTTGGAAAAACGGAGGCGCGTTCCTCAGAGCCCTGCCCAGCGCAATTGTTACGCCGCTGGCAAAAGACAAGGCGAAAGAGATGAATATCGCCATAGTGAGTGAATAAGGGGTCGGTATGATTTTAGCACGGGTGGCGGGAAATGTCGTCAGCACAAACAAAGCTGATAAACTGCATGCATTGAAACTGCTGATTGTAGTTCCTATCGATATTGAGTCGTTTACGGAAAAAGGCCAGCCGCTTGTTGCCATTGATACGGTCAGTGCAGGCGAAGGCGAAGTGGTGATGTGTGTCGGCGGTAGTTCATCCAGACAAACAGCGCTGACAGATGGTAAACCGTCCGATCTCGCGATCATTGCCATTATCGATTCAGTCGAGCTCCGCGGAAAAACTGTATTCCGAAAATTCGGACAAGTGGGAAATGACACGTAGTATTTATGATAATCAACTATGGACAAAGCAGCCGGGAACGATATTGAAATGCGGATAACAGAGGTTGAAAAATGAGCTTATCAAACGAACAGATACAAAAAATCATCGATGAGACGGTAATACAGGCAGGAAAGGGTGAGGTATGTTGGGCAGCGAGGGAATCCTGCTGGCTATGTGACAATCCGAATGACGCGGTTCAGGCAGCTAAAGATGCACAGAAGCAGCTCATGAAGCTCTCACTCGCTCAGCGGGAAAAGCTGATAGGAGCGATGCGCGCCGCTGCCATGGCAAATCTGCAATACCTCTCGGAGCTAGCCAACAAAGAGACGGGATACGGCAGGGTTGCAGATAAAGTGCTTAAGAACCGGCTTGCAATAGAAAAAACGCCCGGCATCGAGGACTTGACTGCGGACGCGATATCCGGCGACTATGGGCTTACGCTGGTCGAACGCGCGCCTTTTGGCGTCATCGGATCGATTACGCCTTCAACCAATCCGTCTTCCAGTGTGATCAACAACGCCATCAGTATGATCGCGGCGGGAAACGCGGTCGTGTTCAATCCACATCCTGCCGCAAAAAAGGTATCCGCCGAAACCATGCGGATACTGAACGAAGCGATCGTGGGCGCGGGTGGCCCGGCAAACCTGATCTGCACGGTTAAGGAACCAACCATTGAAAGCGGCAAGACGATCATGGAGCATCCCGATATTCCGCTCCTGTCCATAACCGGAGGCGAAGCGGTCGTGAAGGTTGCCATGAAGACGGGCAAAAAGGTGATCGCGGCAGGCCCCGGGAATCCGCCGGTCATCGTCGACGATACGGCGATTATACCGCAGGCAGCCAAAGATATCGTGAATGGGGCCAGTTTTGATAACAACGTTTTATGCATTGCGGAGAAGGAAGTATTCGTCTATCAGTCCGTTGCCGATATGTTAATGGAAGAAATGCAAAAACACGGCGCTTATAAAATTATCGGCACCGATATTGATAAAATCGTCAATACCGTACTGACGAAGAAAGATAACGGCTACATTATCAACAGGAACTACGTGGGCAAAGATGCTTCGGTGATACTAAGAGACAGCGGAGTCGCTTTTACGGGGGATCCGCGCCTGATTATTGCCGCGGTAGATGAGAATCATCCGTTTGTGACAGTAGAGATGTTAATGCCGGTACTGGGCATCGTCTGCATTGAAGACAGTATACAAACGGCCATTGAGAAAGCGATTAAAGCTGAAAACGGATGCAAACACACGGCAATCATGCATTCTCAGAACATCAGCCATTTGTCCATGGCGGCTAAAGCTATGAATACCACGATATTTGTGAAGAATGCGCCTTCGTATGCGGGCCTTGGCTTTAACGGAGAAGGGTTCACCACGCTGACGATAGCGACGCCGACAGGCGAAGGACTCACGAGCGCGCGTACATTTACACGGTTGCGTCGCTGCGTGCTTTACGGGAACTTCAGGATCGTGTAAACGGAGGAACCCGAATAGGGGTTGCAGATAAGATGTGTTATGCGGGAGTCGTCGATGCTGGCAGCGGTTTCAGACACATATCAAAGCGGAGATACCATGCTTGCCGAACTGCGAAAAATGTGAACTGCTGCTGCATACAGTCCTCCGTATCGTGAAGAAATATCCGGTATTCACTACAGCCGGGCTGAAGATAGTGATGCAGGCGATGATGTTTGAGGCAGAGGGCGCAGGGAATCCCGGAGAAGCACAGGGAATGGTTGCGGAGGCAGTAGTACCTCATGACCGGACACAGATATTACAGGCAGTATTATAAAACAATTTTCAAAAGGAGCGATAATGATGACTAAGGAAGCACTCGGTATGGTTGAGACAAAGGGCCTTGTGGGTTCAATTGAGGCAGCGGACGCTATGGTAAAAGCGGCGGACGTCAGGCTGATCGGGAAAGAACAGATCGGCTCCGGGCTTGTGACTGTAATGGTAAGAGGCGACGTTGGTGCTGTTAAGGCAGCCGTCGAGGCGGGTGCGGCAGCCGCTAAACGGGTTGGCGAGCTGGTCAGCGTGCATGTGATACCCAGTCCGCATGAAGAAGTGGAAGGTATACTGCCCAGAGATGCAGCACTGGTAAAACCGCAGAACCAGGCGTAGCCATGGTTTGAGGTGACAGGCTTATGTATACCGGAAAAGTGGTCGGCTCGGTGGTT
Organism: uncultured Christensenellaceae bacterium; assembly: GCA_964396465.1. Classification (GTDB taxonomy): domain Bacteria; phylum Bacillota; class Clostridia; order Christensenellales; family SZUA-584; genus JAEWCC01. The sequence goes on along the minus strand of CAYNFL010000233.1, from coordinate 226 downwards.
TCCACAGTCAAAAATGAAAATCTTCAAGGCATCAAGCTTCTTTTGGTGCAGGTGGTTGAGAACGGCAAACCATCAAAGGTGATCGTCGCGGCTGATTCAACAAGGCAGGCAGGCAGAGAAGATGATGTCTATCTGATCGGATCGAAAGAAGCGAGTCTGATATTCCGGAAGGGCTTGGTACCTGCGGATGCGGCAATCGTAGGGTTCATCGACGCATTTAACGAAA
>CAYNFL010000232.1:0-3070 GCA_964396465.1 uncultured Christensenellaceae bacterium | reverse complement strand
GATAGTATGCTGCCCTTTATCGCCTCCCCCACCACATGCGGCGCCATAAAAAGCCCCTGAAAAAAGCTGCGGTATGAGGCCTCATAAGAGCCGATTTCACAGCCGAGCCCGGGGCAGGTCAGCCGGTTTTCCGCAAGCGCAATCAAATCATCCCGGCCTGCGATATAACCGCCCGTAGGCGCAAATCCGCCGCCCGGATTCTTGATCATCGAGCCCGCGATCAAATCCGCGCCGCATTCCGTCGGCTCCTCCTTTTCGCAGAACTCACCATAGCAGTTGTCCACAATGACGACAATACCGGGAAACTTTTGTTTGATCCGCTTCGCAAACGCGCCGATCTCCCCCGCCGAAAGCGCCCTGCGCCACGCGTACCCGCGCGAACGCTGCACGAATACGGCTTTGGGATTTTTACTATCACGGATCGCTTTTTCTATCGCCGTTTCGTCGATATCGCCGTTTTGCGTCAGCTCTACCTGTTTGTATTCCACAAGCAAGTCTGTCAGCGAACCGGTTCCCTCCCCCGCCGATTCGCCGATCACATTGCGCACGGTGTCATACGGGCTTCCCGTCGCGCTGATAAGCGTATCGTGCGGCCGTAAAACCGCGTACAGCGCAATCGCGATGGCATGGGTGCCCGAGGCGATATGCGGGCTTAAAATGGCCTTCTCAGCCCCCGTGGCGCGCGCAAACACGCGCGACAAAGCATCGCGGCCTTCGTCCGAATAGCCGTACCCGGTGGTTGCGGCAAAATGGCGTGGGCCGATATTTTCCTCTCTGAACGCCTCTATAACTTTATACTGGTTGTATTCCGCGATTGTTTCCGCGGATTGAAATGCACCTGAAAGCAGCGACTCCGCCTTCCTTACGAAGGACAGAACGCCGCTGCCGATACCCATTCTGTCAAGAATCGTCATGCTTCTTCTACGGGTTCCTTCTGTTTGTCAGAGAAAGTGAAGAATACAGTCTTTGCGGGTGAAATCGTGGAGACCGCATGCTTATAGATCATGAGCTGCTTTCCCTCGCTGTCGAGTATCACGGTAAAGTTGTCGAACCCCTTTACCAGACCCTTGATCTGGTAGCCGTTGGTTAAGTGAATTGTGACCGGGACCCTCTCTTTGCGCACCTGGTTAAGGAATACATCCTGAAGTACGATGACCGATTTCTGCATACTAAAACCCCTTTCGTCCGATATCACTCATTATATCATTCACAGTATCTTCTATACACGGGTATTGAGAAACGTCGAACCACCGGATACGGCTGTCCCGCTTGAACCATGTAATCTGCCGTTTGGCGTATTTCCGGGTATTCTGCTTGATCTTCGCGATCGCTTCTTCAAGCGTACCGTTTCCGTTAAAATAATCGGCCAGTTCTTTGTATCCGATCGCTTTCATCGCGCCGGTCTCGCCATATTGATTATAAAGCAAGCGCGCTTCTTCAACAAGCCCCGCTTTAACCATGGTATCGACGCGTTGTTCGATCCTTTGGTAAAGCATATCGCGCGGCATCGTAAGCCCCGCCATATATACATCAATGCCCTCGCGCGGCCTTAGGAAATCGTATGACTCTTCGCCGGAGGCTTCCAATATCTCAAGCCGCCGGATGATGCGACGCCTGTCCGCGGGCGATATCACCGCCGCATACCCAGCATCCCTTTCGCTGAGCATATTATATAGGGTTTCTACACCCTTGTCATCAGCTAATTGTGTCAGCTTTTGTCGAAACGCCGCATCGCCTTTAACACCGCTGAAATCAAGGCCGTACACCAGCGCGTTCACATACAGACCCGTGCCGCCAGCGATAACGGGTGTTACGCCTTTCGCGTTTAATTTATCAATAAGTAAAAACGCGGCGCGCTGGAAATCCGCTACGGTAAACGGCTCGTCGGGGGCTGCGATGCCGATCATATGGTGTTTGATCCCCTGCATCTCTTCCGCTGAAGCCTTTGCCGTTCCGATATCCAAGGCGCGATAGATTTGCATGCTGTCCGCCGAAATGACCTCGCTGCCGAACCGCTTTGCGACCTCCACCGATACGCGTGTTTTTCCAGTGGCCGTCGGCCCCGTGATGACGATAAACCTTCTCATATCACGCGCTTGAAGCTCTTTTCGAGCGACCTTTTGGAAAGCACGGAGATGACGGGACGGCCGTGCGGGCACACAGGTATCACGTCCGTTTGAATGAAGCTGTCGATAATGCTTTTCAGTTCGGCTTCGGAAAGCTTGTCTCCCGCCTTGACGGCGCTGCGGCAAGCCGCGCGTATGATCGCATCACGCCGCATCAGCAAATCCTCGCCGCCCTTCGCAATCTCTTCAAGCGCTTCACCGATCAATTCCTCTGCATATGCGCCTGCCGCAACCGATGGAACCGCTCCAACCTTAAATTGCAGTGCGCCGAAAGGCGCGATGTCAAAGCCTGCCGATGCGAGCAACTCTAAGTTCTGTTCGATGATGTTTTTTTGCTCATGCGATACGGTAATTACCCGCGGCGCGAGCAGCGGCTGTGAAAGCGGTTTGCGGCCGCTCTTGAACTGATCGTAAAGCAGCCTTTCGTGTGCGGCGTGCTGGTCGATGATAAGCAGGTTATCGCCCTGTTCGGCGAGTACGTACGTGTCCGCGAAACTGCCGATGAGCCGGTATCCCGCCATCGGCGGCAGCGTTACCGTCAGAGGGCTGTGCATCATGTACGCGTGTTTCCGAATACACAGGGGTTTCGGATTCCTTGAGTGTTGTAGAGCTAAACCCAGAAAACAGCTCCGTCTGCACCGCCCCGTTGTTTGGCTGCATCGCTACAGGAATACGCTGCGGCTCCGCCTTATTATCATCGGGCAGCCGGACACTGCCGCGCACCTGTACGCAAGCCTGCGCGACGGCTTCTTTGATCGCGTACTCGACAGCGGCCGCATCCGTAAAGCGCACCTGCAGCTTGTTGGGATGCACGTTGACGTCCACCGCGGACGCGGGCAGGTCGATATTCAGCAAATAGAAGGGCGATTCGCCCTTGACGAGCGTCTCCCCGTAACCGCCGCGCACCGTGGCCAAAAAGGACGCATTGCGCACATATCGCCGAT
>CAYNFL010000231.1:0-3101 GCA_964396465.1 uncultured Christensenellaceae bacterium | reverse complement strand
AGGCGGTCGTCAAGGTTGCGATGAAGACGGGCAAGAAGGTGATTGCGGCGGGGCCTGGAAATCCGCCGGTCATCGTGGACGATACGGCGATCATTCCGCAGGCCGCGAAGGATATCGTGGACGGCGCGAGCTTCGACAACAATGTGCTGTGCATCGCCGAGAAGGAAGTATTCGCGTTTGAGAGCATCAAGGAAGCGCTCATGTGCGAGATGGAGAAGAACGGGGCCTACCGGATATCGGGCGCGGACATCGATAAGGTGGTAAACACCGTTCTTGAGAAGAAGGACGGCAAATACGTCATCAACCGGAATTTTGTCGGCAGGGACGCGGCGGTGATATTAAAATCGAGCGGCGTCAGCTTTACAGGAAACCCGAGGCTCGTGATCGCGGCGGTAGATGAAAACCATCCGTTCATCACGGTGGAAATGCTGATGCCGGTGCTCGGCGTCGCGTCGGTGCGGACGATCGAGGAAGCCATCGAAAAGTCGATCAAGGCGGAAAACGGCTGTCGGCATACGGCGATGATGCATTCGCAGAACGTTACGCGGCTGTCGATGGCGGCAAAGGCGCTCAACACCACGATATTTGTAAAAAACGCTCCGTCTTACGCGGGGCTGGGTTTTAACGGCGAGGGGTACACGACACTGACGATCGCGACGCCTACCGGCGAAGGGCTGACAAGCGCAAGGACGTTCACGCGCTCGCGGCGCTGCGTGTTGTACGGCAACTTCAGAATCGTATAGGGGAGAAAGCATGAACGTGGCAGAAGCGATCCGCGGGGCGGGCGTCATCGGCGCGGGCGGTGCGGGTTTTCCGACACATATCAAAGCGGGCAGCAAGGCAGAGATCGTGCTCGCCAACGGGGCGGAGTGCGAACCGCTGCTTAGGGTCGATAAGCACTTAATGCAGCACAGCCCGGAGAAAATCGTCCGCGGGCTTGCCGCAATGGTAGAAGCGGTCGGGGCAAAAGAGGGCGTCATCTGCGTTAAAGAAAAGAACCACGACGCGGTGGACGCGCTGAAAAACGCGATAAAGGGCCAAAGCGGCATAAGGCTGCACCTGCTGGAGAACTTTTACCCGGCGGGCGACGAACAGCAGATCGTATACGGGGTAACGGGAAAGGTGGTGCCGACGGGCGGCATACCGCTCGACGTGGGCGCGGTCGTCAGCAACGTGGCAACGCTCGCGAACATAGCGGACGCTTTGGACGGCAAGCCGGTAACGGACAAACTGGTGACGATAGCGGGAGAGGTGCAGCGCCCGATGACGGTGAAGGTTCCGGTCGGTACGCTGTTCAAAGAACTGATTAAAGCCGCGGGCGGGCTGGATAGCCTAGAAGGATATACGTTGATTGTCGGGGGGCCCGCGACGGGAAGGCTCAGCAGGAATGTCAGCGAACCCGTCACAAAGACGACGGGCGGGCTGATCGTGCTAAAGTCCGATCATCCGCTGATCTTAAAAAAGACGGCCGACGGAGCGATGGACTTAAGGCTCACCAAGGCGGCGTGCAGCCAGTGCACCATGTGCACGGAGATGTGCCCAAGGAACGCGCTGGGGCTCGGCGTTGAGCCGCATAAGATCATGCGCGCGGCTTTTATGGGCAAGGGAAGCCTCATGGGAGACGTAAACGGCGTGTTCTCGTGCTGCGACTGCGGGCTGTGCAGCTACTATGCTTGCAACTTTGGGCTTAGCCCCAGCCGCATGATGACGCGCATGAAGGACGCGTTGCTGGCAGGCGGCTTAAGGCCGCAAAAGAGCGTAAAGGGGAGTGCTGCTCCCGAATTTGTAAAGGTGCCCACAGCAAGGCTCATAGCGAGAATGGGTATCATGAAGTATGATGTGGCCGCGCCTTTAATGGACGGCCCGAAAGTGCAGCTCGTAAGGCTGCCGCTCGCAATGCATATCGGAGCGCCCTCCATACCGGTTGTAAAAGCGGGGGACCGCGTGGAAAAAGGGCAGCCCGTCGCTGAAATACCCGAAGCGAAGCTGGGCGCAAGAGTGCACTCCAGCATCAGCGGAACGGTGAGCGACGTAACCGATAAATATATCGAGATCAAGGCATAAGGAGAGTACCGTGAACGCGCTTGGAATGATAGAGACAAATTCGATACCGGCGGGAATCGAAGCGGGCGACGCGATGCTGAAGGCTGCGGATGTCAGGCTTGTCAGCGCGCAGGCTGTCTGTGCCGGCAAATACATCGTGATCGTGGCGGGAGATGTCGCCGCGGTAAAAGCTTCCGTGGCAGCGGGCCGGGAGGTCGCAGATTTTGTGCTCGTGGACAGCATCGTGATTCCGAATATCCACAGCCAGGTGATCAAGGCGATGAGCGCAAGCTCCGAGGTCGGTGAGCCCGGCGCACTCGGTATCATTGAAACGTTTTCGCTGGCTTCGGCAGTGGTCTGCGCAGACGCGGCGGTGAAAGCTGCAAATGTAAGCCTGATTGAAGTGAGGCTCGGCAGGGGGCTTGGCGGAAAAAGCTTCATAGTGCTGACGGGGGATGTCGCCGCGGCTAAATCCGCCGTGCAGGCGGCGCAGGAACTCGAAGAATCTAAGGGCATGGTAGCGAGGACGGTCGTAATACCGTCGCCGCATCCAGATATATTGCAGGCAGTATTTTAAAGGGCAACCCGAAACCTGTACGTTTTTGGGGTGAACATGAATTGCATTAAAAGGAGAAACGAAAATGGCTAAGGAAGCACTCGGAATGGTAGAAACCAAAGGACTCGTCGGCGCGATCGAGGCGGCGGACGCGATGGTGAAGGCGGCGAACGTATCGCTGATGGGCAAGGAGAAGATCGGCAGCGGCCTCGTCACCGTAATGGTCAGGGGCGATGTCGGCGCGGTAAAGGCGGCGGTGGACGCGGGCGCGGCAGCAGCAAAGCGCGTCGGCGAATTGTACAGCGTACACGTGATCCCGCACCCGCATGAAGATGTGGAAAGCATACTGCCCGCCGAAGCGAAACCTGCAAAGACAGCATCGGCGAAATAAGGGCGGCGTTGTGCCGGAGGTGAAAACATATGTATACCGGCAAAGTGGTTGGCTCGGTGGTATCGACAGTCAAAGACGAAGGGCTGCTCGGTATTAAGTTGCTGCTCGTTC
>CAYNFL010000230.1:2180-3136 GCA_964396465.1 uncultured Christensenellaceae bacterium | reverse complement strand
GCCACGGCCACATCCAGCCCGCCCGCGCCGATCGCGATCATGCCGATACCGCCGCCCGTGGGCGTATGGCTGTCGCTGCCGAGCAGCGTCGCGCCCGGCACGCCGAAGCGCTCCAGATGCACCTGATGGCAGATGCCGTTGCCCGGACGGCTCACATATACGCCGTGCTTCCTCGCCACCGTTTCAATGAACTTATGGTCATCCGCGTTCTCAAAGCCCGATTGCAGCATGTTGTGGTCGATATATGCCACACTCTTTTTGGTTTTAACGCGCGGCACGCCCATCGACTCAAACTGCAAATACGCCATCGTGCCCGTCGAATCCTGCGTCAGCGTATAGTCGATGCGTATCGCGATCTCTTCGCCCGGTTCCATTTCACCCGATACCAGGTGATTACTCAATATCTTCTCCGTTAACGTACCGCTCACAAAAGCCTCCCATATCCGGCATTCGGCAGAAAAAACCTTGCAGGCTATTCCGCTGAGCCGATGCTTAAAATCATATTTTCAAACATTCTACCTTTTGGGGCAAAAAAAATCAACCGATGCTAAGCAACGGTTGATTTTTCGTTTGTAATTACTGCTGCATCTGCCGCCCTAAAAAGACTGCCGCCTCCGCGGATTTTTGGCCCGCTTCGCTGATAGCGCCGTCGCGCGAGAGCAATGCAATTGCGCCGATGGGCTGCCCGTCCATTTGAATCGGAGCGATAAGCTGGTGCGCCGTCTGCGAGGTGTTTTCTCCCGTGACCAGCGGAATCACCGCCGCGCCTTCCTTGCGGATGGACGTGCGGGAGCCCATGGCCTCCTCGAGCGCGCTGCTGACGGGGCGCTCCATATAGTCGCGCCTGTATTCCCCGCTGGCCGCAAGCACGGTGTCGCGGTCGCAGATGACGGCTGTTAATCCAAGCGTACCCGAGAGCGCTTCTGCAAAATCGAGCGCAAACGACGCGAGTTCCC
>CAYNFL010000230.1:0-2170 GCA_964396465.1 uncultured Christensenellaceae bacterium | reverse complement strand
ATGATACCGCCCTCGCGGTCGGTGTAAATCTCCAATGGATCCCCCTCGCGGATGCGCAGCGTGCGCCTGATTTCCTTGGGTATTACGATCCTGCCGAGTTCATCAATTCTCCTGACGATGCCGGTTGCCTTCATAGATTGTCCTCCTGAAAACATATCTGGTTTTGCTGTTATTGTTTGTTAGAGTGCAAGAATTATGCGTGCCGATTAAAATTCGAGAAGGAGAAACAAAAGAGATAGCTGCAGCTGTCTTCCCCCCCTCGAGTTGCCTTTCACGCTACCTCATACTCATTTATATCATTATAGCGGCTGCTCGCTTGATAATATTGTGACTTTGTCACATAACGAGAGAAATTGTTAATCACAGGGACACCATATTATGCAAGGTGATCTTAGGCAAATAAGAAAAAAACGGCGAATATGCCATGCGAGAGCGCGAGCGAAGCGAGCAGCGCGGCGAGCGTAGCGATGGCCAGCCAAACCTAATTTAAAAACGCGATTTCGTAATTGAGGTATAGTGCGAAAGCGAGCCAGACAAGGTACGGGATGAGCAGATACGCCGCCGCCGCGTTGGTCTTGCGCACATTGGCGTAAAGTAAAATGGCGATGAGTATGAGCAACAACAGCACGAGCAGTGCGCCGCCCGGGTTGTGCAGCCGAAAGAATGTATACGTCCAGAGCACGTTGAGCAGGCCGTTTGCCGCGTGCAGCCAAAGCGTCATCTTTGGCGGCGTCCCCTTTAAGGAAATGAGTATGAGCGATACCGCGATCAGCGCGTAGAGCACCGTCCATACGATACTGAACACGATCCCCGGCGGCTGCAGGGCGGGCTTGATCAGGTTTTGATACCATTCGCTATCCGTATCCGTGAACAGCGCGCCCATCACCGCGACTGCGGCAACGAACAGTACGGAGAAAACGATACGCAGTATTTTATCAATTTTTTGCATAGCGCCGCCTCCCGCAATAGTATATTCGCAGTGGGAGGCTCTTTATGAGCAAGGCAAGAAACGAAAAAGAAGAGCGCACTGCGCTGTCCGCGGTGATAGCGATGCTGCTGATTGCGGCGGCGCTGCATACCGCGGACGGCTGGGCGCGAGGCCAAGCGGAGCCACCCTCTGTACAGGTTCAAGCGCAACAGATCAATTACGGCGACGCGTCCCTCATATACGACATGAGCGTACCCGTCGTTACGGGTTTTGATGACGCAAAGTTCGAGCGCGCGCTCAACACGCGCATTTCAGAGCAAGTCGCCAAGGATAAATCCGATGCCGAAAGCTACGCGAAGGAGTTCATGCAAAGAGTGAACGCGGGAACCATGATGCCCTACGACTGTGTTTATAACGTATGGTTTGCCGCCAAGTGCACGAAGGGAGTATTGTCGCTGAAGGTCACAACACTGCTTGACAATGGCGGCACGGGAATGCCGCGCACAGTATACTACAACGCCGATATCGCAAAATGCGAAATGCTCAGCCTCGGCGATCTGTTTATAGGCAACGGTTATAAGACACGCATCAACCGCGTCATAGTAGACTGGATAGAAAGAGACCCGGACAGCTATGGAGAACCGTTTGGCGGCGTATCAAAGGATACGAAATTTTTCATCTCAAACGGGAGGCTTTTTATCGCTTTTGCGAAGTACGAGATTGCGGCGGGCGCGCTGGGCGAGCCGGAGCTTGAGATACCGGCGGAAACCTTCTACGATCTTCTTAAGCCCGAATACCGTGCGCTTTTGCGTGGAAAGTGCTAAAGTTTACATTAAGTCTACCAAAAGTTGATGTCCCTTTTTATTTAGGTTATTATAATTTTCGTTTCCTTTCAAGACCCAACACATAGTCAGAGGAACCTTATAATATTTGCATAATGTAATTAAATGGCATACAGGCAGTTCATTTGCTCCTCTTTCATATCGAGCATACATGGTTTGTGAAGTTCCAAGGATTTTGGCAATGTCCTCTTGTGTTAAGTCGTTATCCTCCCGTAAGCCCCGAAGTTTCTCAATATATTCAAGTATACAATCACCCTTTCGTTTTTTGTATGCTTTCAATTTATTTCAAATTGAATTTAGTAAGTATGTTTTCTATAATAGGGCCATCATCTTGTAATACATGGATGGAGTGATACGATAAAAGTGCAGTCGCAGAATACCCTCACATGATAGAATAAAA
>CAYNFL010000229.1:225-3167 GCA_964396465.1 uncultured Christensenellaceae bacterium | reverse complement strand
TCGTCGTGACGGAGCTTTTGGGCGGCGGCAAATATAACATGTACGGCGACCTCATCACGGAGCAATTCCTGCAAACGCGCGACTGGAACTTCGGCTCCGCGCTCGCCGTCGTGATGTTTCTGCTGATGGCGGTCAGCATGGTGATCATCCGCCGCATCGACAAGGACGGCGAGGGGTACATACTATGAAAGGGTTCTTCCGCCGCTTTTATCTCATACTCATACTGATCTTCCTCTACGCGCCGATACTGACGCTGATCGTGTTTTCGTTCAACGAGTCCAAATCGATGGCGCACTGGGGCGGTTTTTCGCTCAAATGGTACGGCAAGCTGTTCACGAATTCCACGATACTCGACGCGATATTCGTGACTTTGAGCATCGCGGTTTTGGCTTCCCTGATCGCGACGGTGATCGGCACGTTCGCCGCGATCGGCATCAACAACTTTAAAAAGCGCCCCAAGGCTTTCATGATGAGCCTTTCGTATATCCCGATGGTCAACGCCGACATCGTCACGGGCATATCGATGCTGCTGCTGTTCATATTGCTGCAGGTGCCGCGCGGATATACAACGCTGCTCATCGCGCACATCACGTTCTGCCTGCCCTACACGGTGCTTTCGGTGCTGCCGCGCCTCAAGGCCATGGATCCGGCGCTCTATGAAGCCGCGCTCGATATGGGCGCAACGCCGCGGCAGGCGATGCTGCGCGTGGTGCTGCCCGATATCATGCCGGGGATCATCACCGGGCTCATACTCGCGTTCACGCTGTCGTTCGACGACTTTGTCATCAGCTTCTTTTCCACACAGGGCATGCTGTCGAACCTGTCCATATACATCTATTCCACCGCCAAGATGGGCGTCAAGCCGGAGATCAACGCGCTCTCCGCGATCATGTTTGTCGTGGTAATGCTGCTGCTCGTCGTCATCAACAAGCGCAGCCCCGATGTATTGGCAGCGCAGAAACAGAATAAACACCGTCGAAGCGACGGAGATTCATTTCAAGGAGTAAACAGATGAAAAAAACACTATTGGCCGTCATACTCGTTATTACGCTGGGGACAGCGCTGCTTTGCGGCTGCGGTTCTCCGGACGGATCGTCTGGCAAGACCACGCTCAACGTGTTGAACTGGGGCGATTATATCGAGGAAAGCGTGATCGCCGACTTTGAAAACCAAACCGGCATTGACATCAATTATATCCCCGCCTCCTCCAACGAGGAGATGTACGTATCGATCATGACGGAAGGCTCAAATTTCGATATCATATTCCCTTCCGATTACCTCGTAGAGCGGCTCATCAGCGAAGAGCGCCTCAAAAAAATCGACTACGACAAACTGCCGGGCGCGCAGTACCTAGACGACAAGTTCCTCAATAAAGACTACGATCCCGGCAATACATATTCCGTGCCGTATACGTGGGGCACGCTCGGCATACTCTACAACACGCAGTACGTCACCGAGCCCGTAACCAGCTGGAACATTCTTTGGGACGAGGATTACGCGGGCGAAATCTATATGTATGACAGCATGCGCGATTCCATCGCCGTGGCGCTGCTGCGCCTCGGGTACGACATCAATACGCGCAGCGAAGCCGAGATTGCCGAAGCGGTCGAAACACTGAAAGCGCAAAAGCCGCTCGTCAAAAGCTACGGCGGCGACGAAATGCGCGATTCGATGATCGGCGGCTCGGGCGCGCTTTGCGTCACCTACTCGGGCGACGCGGTGTTCTGCATGACGGACAATCCGGACCTGGCGTTTGCCGTGCCGGAAGAAGGCTCCAATATATTCTTCGACTGCATGGTGATCCCCGATACGTGCAAGAACGAGGATGCCGCGTATCAATTCATCAACTACCTGCTCGATCCGGAGGCTGCCACGATCAATACGGAGTACATCGGATATTCCACACCCAACGCCAAAGTAATGGAACTGATCGGTGAGGAGTATTTGAGCAACAACGCCTTCAACCCGGGCGATGACGTGATCAATCGTTGCACGGTATTCCACGACCTCGGAGATTTCACGCAGGTCTATTCCGACGCGTGGCAGGACGTCAAGTGGTAGATACCCCGTAAGCCTGCTGCAATAAAACCGCCCCGTACCCGGCTGTCATATACAATCGAGTACGGGGTTTTTTGTTGAAAAAAACCTTACTTTGTCGGGGCGCGGTTAAAAAACGCCCTTTATTCATATCCTTTAGTACGGCGGGCAGCATCGCTGTTTTGATGCGGCGCGTATTGAAGGAGACAAAGGATGAGCTGTATCAGGACGGGCGGAAAGGATTGGCGGCGCCCGGCGGGCGGATTATTTCAGGGAAAGGACGGCCTGAAGGCCAAGGTCACGGTACTTTGCATCGCCGTCACACTGGCCGTCGCATTGCTGGTCATATGCGCGTATATCATACTGCCCTCGGTAATATCGGATGTCAACCGCCAGGTGGAGGAGCACAACCTTGCACAGAAACTGTACGATTTAACGGTGGAGCAGGATATCGCCGTGCCGACACCCAGCGCCGAAGCGGCGTTCGTACAGCCGGAACCTGAGCCGGCCACCGCGCTGCGCTTCCCGCGCGACGGTTTCTCCGCCGCGTTGCAGCAAAACCCCGATATCGTGGGGCGCATCACCATCGATGCTTGCGATATCGCGTACCTCGTAATGCAGACCGATGATAACAAGACGTACCTCTCCGTCGGCTACGACCGTAAGAAAAGCAAAAGCGGCGCGATATTTCTCGACTACCGCTGCGATATTGAAACAAACCCTTTGTGCGGCCATTACATACTCTACGGCCACAACATGAAAAACGGCACGATGTTCCATAATCTCATCAAGTATGAAGACGCCGAATTCTTCAACGCGAACCGCATCATCCATTTCGACACGCTTTATGAGGATTGCGAATGGGAAATATTCTCGGCATATGTGACAAGCCCGGACTTTTACTA
>CAYNFL010000229.1:0-215 GCA_964396465.1 uncultured Christensenellaceae bacterium | reverse complement strand
TTGCAGACGCGGCGGCGTGGCTCTCGTTTCTGAATACTATCCAGCAAAAGAGCATGTTCGCTGTCGACGCATCTCTCAGCGCAGACGATGTGGTTTTAACGCTCTCCACCTGCGCCGACGAATTCGACGACGCGCGCTTTGTCATCCACGCGCGGCTGATCAGGTAACAGAACTATTGTTAATTTATTGTAAGTGTTATTTTCATTAAACTGTTG
>CAYNFL010000228.1:0-3188 GCA_964396465.1 uncultured Christensenellaceae bacterium | reverse complement strand
CCGGCACGCCCGCCGCTTCCAGCGCCTTTTGCGTGCCTCCCGTCGAAAGCACCTCGAAGCCGAGCGCAGTAAGGCCGGACGCGAATTCCACGACGCCCGTCTTGTCAAATACGCTTAAGAAAGCTCGTTTCATATATAAACCTCCAAAAATATTGTCTTAAGAATATGCTCCCCCAGATGAGTAAGTTTCCTCAACGAAATCTTTGTTTTATGGCGGGTGAGAGAGCGAACATCAGATACAGGTTATCTCTCCTTCCGCCCTTCGGGCACCTCCCTCGTCAGAGGGAGGCGAATCTGACAATAAAGCCTCCTCAAATTAAAAGAGGCGCGGCCTTTATATGGCTCCGTCTATCTTCACCCTGCGGCCCTCAATGCGCAGCCTGCCTTCGCAAAGCAGCGCCACCGACTTGACCAGTATCTCGTGCTCAATTTCAAGTATGCGCGCGGCCAGCGTCTCCGGTGTGTCGCCGTCCAGCACGTCCACGCATTTCTGCATGATGATCGGGCCGGTATCCGTGCCTTCGTCCACGAAGTGCACCGTCGCGCCCGAAACCTTTGCGCCGTAGCTTAGTACCGCCTCGTGCACGTGATGTCCGAAGTAACCCTTGCCGCAAAACGAGGGGATCAGTGCCGGGTGAATGTTGATGATGGGTATATGATGAACGAGATCGGGGCCGAGTATCGACATGTAACCCGCAAGCACCGCCGCCTGTGCGCCGCAGCTTTCAAGCGCGGAAACCACCGCCGCGTCGTGCGCCTGCTGGTCGGTAAAATCACGTGGCCGTATCACTTTTGTGGGTATGCCCGCTTTTTGCGCGCGCTCCAGCGCGAATACGCCCGGCTTGCTCGATATCACGCAGACGACGTTGGCGGGTATGCGCCCGTCCGCGCTAGCGTCCAGCACGGCCTGCAAATTCGTGCCGCCTCCCGAAACCATCACCGCGAGCCTTTCTATCCGCACAGCGCAACGCCCTTTCCTTCCGCCACGCTGCCGATCACGAACGCCTTTTCGCCGAGTTCGCGCGCCGCCAGCGCGACTTCCATCGCCTTTTCTTTATTCACGGCAAGCACCATGCCGATGCCCATGTTGAACGTGTTGTACGCGTTTTGCGCATCCAGCTTGGATTCGCGCAGCAGCAGGTCGAATATCGGCGGCATATCCCAGCTGTTCAGTTCGATGCGCGCACACAGCCCTTCCGGCAGTATGCGCGGTATGTTTTCGATGAACCCGCCGCCCGTGATATGGGCGATGCCTTTGATTTCATATTTTCCAATCAGTGACAGCACGGTTTTCACATAAATGCGCGTGGGCGTCAGCAGTTCCTCGCCGAGCGTCTTTCTGCACGCGTCAATGCGGTGATCCAGTATACGTTTTTCCATCGCGATGAGCTTGCGCACGAGCGAGAAGCCGTTGCTGTGGATGCCCGAAGAAGCGAGGCCGATCAGCGCATCCCCCGCGCGAATGCCGCTGCCGTTGATGATCTTGTCCTTTTTGACGCTGCCCACGCAAAAGCCCGCCATGTCGTATTCGCCCTCGGCGTAGAAGCCCGGCATCTCGGCGGTTTCCCCGCCGATGAGCACACAGCCCGCCTCGCGGCAGCCCGCCGCGACGCCCTTTACGATATCCGCGGCGACCGCGGGAATCAGCTCTCCCGTCGCGATGTAGTCCAAAAAGAACATCGGCTTTGCGCCGTGGCACACTACGTCGTTGGCGCACATCGCCACGCAATCGATGCCTATTGTATCATGCCGATTCATCACGAACGCGCATTTGAGCTTGGTGCCCACGCCGTCCGTGCCGGAAACGAGCACGTCGCCGCCGTGCTCGTACATGCCGCCGAACGAACCGAGGCCGGTCAGCACATGGCTGTCAAACGTCGATTCGGCGTGCGCCTTCATGAGCTTTACGGCCTGATAGCCCGCTTCGACGTCCACGCCGGCGTCCTTATAGGTGATTGCCATAGTTTCTCCTCATTAGTCCAACACGTTCTTTTTGCCGTTTTTCAGCAAGCCGCTTACATCCTCCGGGTATTTCGCGTTAAAGCAGCCCGCGCAGAAGTTGCACGCGGCGCCTTCCACGGTTTTCAGCAAATCTTCTATCCTTAAGTATTGCAGCGAATCCGCGCCGATGAGCTTTCGGATCTCTTCCACCGAATGCCCCGCGCCGATGAGCTGATCGTGCGAGGAGGTGTCGATACCGAAAAAGCAGGGGCTCTTGATGGGCGGCGAACTGATGCGCATGTGCACTTCCTTCGCACCCGCGAGCTTTAGCATTTCGATGATACGCTTGCTGGTCGTGCCGCGCACGATGGAATCGTCCACGAGCACCACGCGTTTGCCGCGCACATTGCGCTTTAGCGCGCTCAGCTTCACCGATACGCCCATCTCGCGCTTGCCCTGCGAGGGCTGTATGAACGTGCGCCCCACATAACGGTTCTTGGACAGCGCGATCGTATAAGGGATGCCCGACTGCTGCGAATACCCCATCGCGGCGTGCATCGCCGAATCCGGCACTGCCGCGACGACGTCCGCGTTGGCAGGGCTGGACATCGCGAGCAGTTCGCCCGCGCGCTCGCGCGCCTTGTGCACCTGTATGCCGTCGATATCGGAATCGGGCCGTGCGAAATACACATATTCGAATATGCACAGCGCGGTATCCATCGCGCGGTGCCCCTGATAGGATTTTAAACCGTTTTTATCCGCGACGACGATCTCTCCGGGGCGAAGGTCGCGGATGAACTCCGCGCCGATGGTATCAAGCGCGCTCGATTCGGACGCGAACACATACGAATCGTCCACGCGCCCGAGCGCGATAGGCCGTATGCCCTTGGGGTCGCGCACGCCGATCACGGCGTCGTTCGTCATGATCACGAGCGCATAGCTGCCCTTGATCTGCGCCATCGTTTTGGTGATGCCCTCAATGATATCGCCGTTGCTGTTCTTGGCGATGAGGCTCGCGATGACCTCGGAGTCGATAGTAGTCTGGAATATCGCGCCGCCGTTTTCAAGCTCGTCGCGCAGCTCCTTCGCGTTGATCAGATTGCCGTTGTGCGCGAGCGCAAGGTTGCCTTTTTTCGAGCTGATCACAAGCGGCTGCGCGTTGGCGAGCAGGCTGTCGCCCATCGTGGAGTAGCGCACGTGGCCGATCGCCGCGCTGCCGCCTTTGAGTTTATCGAGGCTGTCGCGGA
>CAYNFL010000227.1:2965-3231 GCA_964396465.1 uncultured Christensenellaceae bacterium | reverse complement strand
GCGTTGCGATCGGAAGGGCAATCGTTCGGAATCCCAAGGTGTTTTTAATGGACGAGCCGCTGTCCAACTTGGATGCGAAACTGAGGAATCAGATGCGCACAGAGCTGGTTCTTTTAAGAAAGCGCATCAATACGACGTTTGTATACGTTACGCACGACCAAACGGAGGCGATGACGCTGGGTGATCGCATCGTCGTGATGAAGGACGGGGAGATACAGCAGATTGGTACTCCCAGAGAGGTGTTTCTGCATCCGGAAAACATGTTT
>CAYNFL010000227.1:0-2930 GCA_964396465.1 uncultured Christensenellaceae bacterium | reverse complement strand
CAAATGAACTTTTTGGACGCGGTACTGCATTGCGGGAAGGACGGATATACCGTCACGTTGTTTGGCAAGGAACTGATGCTGCCGGAATCCAAACAGGACAAGCTCAAAGAAAATGGCGTTAAGGAGCAAAGCATTATAGCAGGCATACGATCTGAGGATATCTTCATAGTGGGTCCAAAAGAGCCGGGCGATTGCCAAGCCCATGTTATTATGACGGAAATGATGGGCAATGAGGTATTTGTTCATGTGGACATCGAATCTCATGAGGCAATCGTCCGGCTAACCTCCTCAATGGTGGAAGACGCAGATATTGACTATATGCATAAGAATATCGATATCAATCTGAGTTTTAATAAGGAAAGAATTCATCTGTTTGATAAAACTAAGGAATGTTCGCTGGTGTAGGGGTGATGATATGAGATGCCGCGCGCAAGATTATGAGCTGTTCTTTTCATATGCCGACAGTAATATACTGCGTTGTTCCATAACGAGAGGCATGCAGGCGGAAAAGAGCTGTTAAGGGCGGGTTTAATTCCTGGTGGTGCGATTTCTCAGAGCCGCTAGGATTGAAGAGCACATTTATTGGCCTGATAATCCCCTATACGGCTTTTGCGCTATCCGCTTACACGCATAATAAGTTTGAAGCCATAAGTTGCCCCTGCCAAGGCTTGTTGCACTGAAGATGCAATGCCAAGGGTTTGGGGCTTTGAAAGGTTGAATGTATGACCCATTACGACATCCTATTCATCGGCCACATGTGTTTTGACGAAATCATACGGTACGGCGGGGAAACCACCGTGGCACCGGGGAGCGCTGTGCTCTGCGGAGCCATGGCGGCCGCGCGGATCGGAAAAAAGGTGGCCGTCGTCACGAAGATGAATCCCGCGGACGACGCCATATTGGATCCCATGCGTCAGGCGGGGATCGACGTATACGTCATCCCCGTAAGCGAAACCAGCTACATGAAGGTCATCCACCCCTCCGCCAACGTGGACGAGCGGCAGATGATCCACATGAAAAACGCAGGGTTCTTTGAGATCGGGGAGATGCCCGAACTCAGCGCGGAATACGTGCACCTGGCCGGCATCTGCGACCGCGAGTTCAGCATGGAATTTTTGCGTGGCATGAAGGCCAGGGGCGTGCGGCTTTCGGCGGACATGCAGGACTTCGTGCGCCAGGTGGATCCTGCTACGCACGAGGTTTTATTTCTGGATGTGCCCGCGAAAAGAGAAATTGCCGCGTTGATGGGTAAGCTGAAGCTGGATATCGTAGAGGCCAAACTGCTGACGGGCGAGGGCGACCTTGAAGCCGCCGCGAAGCAGGTGGAATCATGGGGCTGCCCGGAGGTCGTCATCACTCAAGCGCAAGGCGCTCTGGCAAGGGTTTCGGGTGTCACTTATTACGAAGAATTTTCGAACCGCAGCATGGTGGGGCGGACGGGCCGCGGCGACACGACGTTTGCCGCGTACCTTGCGCATAGGATGAACCATGAGCCGAAGGACGCCCTGAAGTTCGCAGCTGCCCTTGTCTCCATCAAGATGGAGGAGCCCGGCCCGTTCGCCGGTACGCTGCAGGACGTATTGACCCGCATGGCGGAACAACACCAGTAATTGGAGGATAGGATTCTATGCACAGGCCAAAGACATCGGACAAGTATTTTACGGTCGATCCGTGGGTGGTCGGGGAGACGGGGTTTGACCCAGAAAAGGCCCGGCTTTCGGAATCGGTTTTCGCGCTCGCGAACGAGTTCATGTGCGTTCGTGGCTATTTCGAGGAGGGATACTCCGGGGATCACCTGCTGGGCAGCTACTTCAACCAGCTGTACGATTACCAGGATCTTAAATACCCGCAGGTATTTAAGGGTTTCGTAACCAAGGGCGCGACGATGCCCAACGCCGTGGATTGGCTGTATACGCGCATCCGGCTGGACGGAGAACTGCTGGACTTGGCTGCGTCATCCTTTTCGGATTTTAAGCGCGTGACCGACATGCGCACGGCGTCCCTCACGCGCGATTTCGTATGGAAAACGCGCTCCGGCAAGCAGCTAAGGGTGGCCTTTTCACGCTTTGTCAGCGCCTCCCATACGGCCGCAGGTTGCCAACGCGTTTCGTTTGAGCCGCTGAACTTCTCGGGCGACTTAAAGATCGTATCGGGTCTCGATTTCAACACGATTTACGAGATTGCCGGCGGCTGGGATCAGACAAAGAGCGGCGGCTCTAACAAAGCGAGTACCGCGGATCTGAATTTCTGGACCTGCGAAAAGTCCGGCCGCGAAGGCTCGCTGTACGCCATACAGGCGCGCACGCGCCGGAGCGGTATGCGGCTGTTCTCGAGCTTCCGTATCGATTCTCCGCAGGCGCTTTCCTTCAAGGAAATTGATAAACCCGAAGAAAAGTTCATCGGTACGGAATTTACGCTGAAGCTGGATATGGGCAGGGAAGCCCATTTCGACAAGATTGCCGTGAACTACTGGGAAATGACAGGCGGGACGGAGCAGGTCTGGTCGAAAGGCATGAAGCTGGCCGCTCAATATTCCGCTATGACCTATGACGGCGAGTTCAAAGAGCACTGCGCCTTCTGGCAGGACGCCTGGAACCGCATGGATATCCGCATCGACGGGGACCCGGAGGTCCAGCAGGGCGTGCGGTTCTCTCTGCTGATGACGTACATGAACTACCACGGCGAGGACGAGCACAAGAACATGCTGTGCAAGCTCGCGGGCGAGGTGTACAACGGCACGAATTTTTGGGATACGGAGATTTACTGTCACAGGATGTACATGTTCATCAATCCCAAGGCTGCCCGCAACATGCTGATGTACCGCTACCACTACCTACCGCTGGCGCTGCAGGAAGCCAAACGCGTGGACCTTTCCGGCGCGCGGTTCCCGTTCTGTACCGTGTCCGGTGTGGACGACAGCGGCTGCTGGC
>CAYNFL010000226.1:0-3238 GCA_964396465.1 uncultured Christensenellaceae bacterium | reverse complement strand
ATGGGGATACACGGATATGAACTGCTCTACCGGCAAGGCAGTGATAACTTCTTCGTACAGATGGATGACGACCAAGCGACGACTGAACTGATTTATAACTCTTTCTTTATTTTTGGCTTATACGATCTGACGGAAGGCACCAAAGCGTTTATCAATTTTTCCAAGGATCTGATCGATAGCGAAATACCAACTTTGCTGCCTAAGCAAAACATTATCGTCGAAATACTCGAACGAAATCCCGCAACACAGGCCACTGTGGAAGCATGCAAACGAATTAAAGCAATGGGGTATTCGCTGGCGCTGGACGACTTTATTTATGACGAAAAAAACCTGCCTTTGCTGGAGCTGGCCGATATCGTTAAAATCGATTATCCGTCGCTCAGCCTCGATATGCAATCCAAGCTGATCAATCAATATGGCAAGAAGATAAAATTTTTGGCAGAAAAACTGGAGACTCGCGAGGACTTCAATATCGCAATGAAGCTGGGTTATGATTATTTTCAGGGGTACTTTTTTTGCAAACCCTCAATGTTCAATTCACGCGATGTCGCTTCACTCAACATCAATCTGTTCAATATCTTAAAAGAGCTCAACACGCTCGATCCGTGTTTTTCGCATATCGCTGATATCATCGAGGGTGATCTCGGCCTTTCGCTAAAGCTTTTAAAGCTCGCTAACTCCGTTTACTTCGGCGCCCGCAACGAAATCAGATCCATACTCCACGCCCTTTCGTTCATTGGGGTCAATGAGCTGTATCAATGGATCTCGATCATGATGATCAAGGAACAGATCAATGTCGAAAATGCCGCGCTGGTCAAACTTTCCCTCATCAGGGCCAAATTTATGGAGTCGCTGGCAAAAGAGCTTGATTTAAAAGAAAACGTCAACGATTATTTCTTTACCGGCATGTTCTCCTTCATCGATGTACTATTAAACCAAAGCATGGAAAAGATTTTAAAAGGGCTGCCGCTCTCCGAAAACGTAAAACAGGCTTTGCTGGGCAAGGAAAACCATCAGCGGAAAATGCTCGATTATGTGATTGGCTATGAAACGGCGAGCATGGACGAATCAAATGAAAAGAGTATCATCGGTTTAATCGGTTCCAATAAATTTATGACACTGTATATCGATGCGATCAAATGGGTTAACAGCCTCAATTACTGACGAAGCAGCCTTTGGCTGCTGTGGTAACGTTGCTTTTGCATGATCTGTTACTCATCGTTATACAAACGCCGCACCAACTCTAGCATCTCCGTAAGCGAAAATCCCAGCACTTTATAGTATTCGATTTCCTTTCTAAGTTTTTCTTCCGCAAGCTCGCCGCGCTTTCCGCTGATCTCCTCCGGCCGCAGGGGCGATACAAAACAACCCCTGCCCACCATCGTATTGATAAAGCCCATGCGCTCCAGCTCCTCCCATGCCTTTTTAACGGTAATTACGCTGATACGCAGTTCCTTAGCCACCGTGCGGATGGGCGGCAGGCAGAAGCCTTGTGCAAGCTCACCTTTGATAATCTGTGCGCTGATCTGATCGAAAAGCTGCTGATAGATCGGCTTGTCAGACGCGCCTGAAATTACGATGTTCATCATAGGTCGATCGTTTCGAATCTTTTTACCGACAGCTTAAACGCCGCGATATTCATCAGTACAAACGCGATAATCCCGCCCGCCAGCACGATAAGCTGCGGCGCGTTGATCAGTCTGCCGCTTAGTACCTCAAAGGGCGGCAGTATAGCCAATAATTCGACTGCTGTAGCAAAAAGCACCATTGCCGCTGACGCCATGATCATCGGCACGCCAAGCTTATAGGCGGTTTTATAAAACATCGGGAAAAATACCAGATTAAATACCGCAAACATCACAAACACCGCGCCGATAAATGTCGCGTTCGGATTCATTAGAAAATTATCCTGCGAATTTAAAATCAGATTGAGCGCCGCGAATACCGCAGTTGTAAGTATCTGCAGCACTTCGAGCACGACAATCGAGGCCATCCTTGCCCTGACAATGTCGCTACGGCGCACCGGCATCATTGCCGAAAATCCGATGTCGTTTTGCGCTTTGCCAATTGAAAATACGTTGGGTACCGTGAAGAAGAAAAAGTACATCGGAGCAATGAAAAATACCCACTGCGGAATAAGCAGCAGCGCACCGAATAGCAGCACAAGATAGAACATCGGATGAATCGCAAGGCGGAACTCCTTATAAAGCAAGTTTTTCATGCTGTGCCTCCCTTTTTTCGTGATAAATCATGATCTCCTCAATGCTCGGCTGTTCCACCGCAAGGCCTTCCGTCGCCTTCAGGCCGGCGGTTTGCACGAGGCCGGTGAACCCGAACGCATGCTCCTTATGCGAAATCAAAACGGGTTCAAGCACGCTCAGCTGTTCGCGCGTACCTTGCACGACGCGATATGCCGCAATCAGATCGTCCTTCGCGCGGCTTTCGATAATTCGCCCGTTTTGAATATACGTGATAAAGTCCGCGCATTTTTCGAGGTCGCTCGTGATATGCGTGGAAAACAATATGCTGCGTTCGCCGTCCTCGATGAGTTCCTGAAACAATTCAAGCAAGTCGTCTCGCGCGACGGGATCCAGCCCGCTCGTCGGCTCATCGAGCAGCAGCAGCTTCGCGTGGTGCGAGAGCGCGAGCGCCAGCGAATATTTTACGCGCATGCCGCTTGAAAGCTCGCCGACTTTCTTCGTTTCGTCAATCGCAAAACGCCGGATATAGGATGCGTACATATCGTTATCCCACTTTGAATAAAACCGGCGATAGACATCGGTAATGGTATTAATACGGCTTTTCAGGTAGTAATCCACGCCGCCGAACATGAAGCCGATCTCCTGCTTGAGCGCCAGCTCGTTTTGCGTGAAGTCCTTTCCCAGTATCTCCACCGTGCCGCCATCCTTGTGCACCAGATTCAGTATGGACTTAAGCGTAGTGGTCTTGCCCGCACCGTTACTGCCGATAAAACCCATGATATACCCTTGATCCAGATCAAAGGATACGCTCTCCAGCGTGAACTTCTCGTACCGTTTAGTTAAACCCTTGACAGAAAGCATCGCCATAACACCCTCCCCAAAATTGCCTGGGAAATATCGTACCCGTTATATTGTGTATACACAATATACACAATATAACGCAGCATATTTGATTTGTCAACTATTTCATTTCATTTATCTAAAGGGCACCTCTAAAAACCATAAGAACAGTGTCAATGCCAACAAATCGGAAGATA
>CAYNFL010000225.1:1612-3241 GCA_964396465.1 uncultured Christensenellaceae bacterium | reverse complement strand
TCAAAAGCTACATATCGCGCATCAGCGGGCCGCTGCTCGATCGCATCGACATGCACGTGAGCATGGGCGAGGTGCCATATGAAGAGATGACGGCGCAGCGCAGCGGCGAAGCCTCCGCGCAGGTGCGGCAGCGTGTCAACGCGGCGCGCAAAATCCAGCAGCAGCGCTATTCGGGCAACGGCATATACTGCAACGCGTCGCTCACCGGGCCGATGACGGAGCAGCATTGCGCGCTGAATAAGGAATGCGGGCAACTGCTGGAAACCGCCTACAAGGCGATGGGGCTTTCCGCGCGCGGCATGACGAGAGTACTCAAGGTCGCGCGCACGATTGCCGACCTTGCGGGCGCGGAAAGTATCGGCAAGGCGCACCTCGCCGAGGCGCTGCAATACCGCGCGCAGGACGAGCGATACTGGGGGTAACGTATGAAAAAGATCGTTTTTCCCGTGTTAATCATTTTAATAGTATTGATTTTACCCGGAGTCGCTATCGCGGATTCTCCCGGCTGGACGCTTGTGCAGATACCCGGTTCTGACGGGGCCGCGTTTCCCGTTTATTTTGATACCAATACTTATCTGGCTTCGGATATTACCACGGATACTGATGACAATCTGTATGTGATGAGCGGCTCGCGCATCATCAGGTTTGCCTCCGGCGGCCAGATCGATCAATCTTGGGGAAACAACGGCATACTATACGACGAATATTTTGTGAAATCAAATTGTGAACAGTTGGGAATTGCAGCGGACGGCAGGGGGTATGTATATGCTCATTGCCGTTTATGTGAAGACGGGAGCCCGACGTTCATCAAACGCTATACCCCGGACGGGGAAACGGACAAGGCGTGGTACGGCGACGGCATCATGGGAGGAAAGTTCAGCATATACGACGACGGAACATTCTCTGACGAACTGGATGAGGACGAAACGGAACCGCTGGGAGGCATTCGCAATCAGGATGAAATCGCGCTCGACAGCAAAGACAACCTTTATATTTTGTACGACAGGGAAGTGTACAGGTTCCTGCCGGACGGGACGCCGGACGGAAGCTGGCGGAAACCAAAGTTGAAGCAGCCGAAGTATCAGTACGACGAAGGCGGAGAAAGCGTATGGTATGATAACGCTTTGAGGATTGACTGGCAGGATCACATTTATCTTTTTAACGGATATGATCATACCGTCTCAAAGTATAATCCAAACGGGGAGTTAATAAATAAAGAAAAGTGTGGCTTATATTACCCTTATGATTATTACGGTGAGACAAGATACCTGATTGGTCAGGTTGCTTTCGACACGGACGGCAACCTCTATCAAAGCGAGTATGAAAAAAACACGATTTCAAAGTACTCGCCGGAATTTAAGCTCATATCGGCCTGGTGCGGCAATGGCGTGCTGTCCGCATTAAGTTATGAGAATCAGCGGATAACTGATTTTGTATCGGATACGAAGGGCAATATCTATATTCTCGACGGTGAAAGTGAAACCGTCAGCAAATATACGTCCGAAGGTAAAATGGATATTAGCTGGGCATTCAAAGGCAGCCTGGGGAACGTCAACGGGGACGGAGAACCCATGCCGCACGTGAATGATGTGATTTTCGATAACGACGGGAGCATTTATATCGTAGATC
>CAYNFL010000225.1:0-1602 GCA_964396465.1 uncultured Christensenellaceae bacterium | reverse complement strand
ATTGATAATACCGCGGAGTGGGAATTCGGATATGCTTCATCCGTAGCCGTACAGGACGGATATATTTATGTCGAGCAGGACTATACGGACGTGCAAGTGTGGAAAAGCAGAATCATCAGGCTGGACAGCGGCGGGAAGTTGGACACCGGCTGGCAGATGATCGTAGACGGTTTTATTCACAGTATGATCACAGACAAAGAAGGCCGCCTTTATATTGCGGATTCGGACTGCCTGATCACCCGGTACACGCCTGACGGAGGCAAGGATAGCGGTTTTGGATCGGGGGGGATTTTGGAGGACGGCCATATTACCGCAATGGCAGCAGACCGCAACGGCTATCTTTATGCTTGTGTGGGTGAGTTTAACAGAGTAACCAGGTATACGCCCGAAGGAACACCCGATACCGTCTGGGGGAACGGCGGTGATATCATCATACCGGATATTGACGAGGGAGGCGAAAGCTACGGTATTTCATCGATTGCGGTGGATGATTTCTGCAACCTTTATGTAAGCGATACGACAAACAACCGGATACTCCGTTATGACAGCAGCGGAAAGCCCGATACTTCGTGGTGCGATAACGGCGAATGGAGATCGGCGGATACTATGTCGGATGCGCCAGCACCCATGCAATACCCCGCCCGCGTAATTGTTTTCAAAGGCGATCTGTATGCTGTTTGGAATTATAAACTTTACAAAATGCGCGACACGCTGGCGCAGGCCGGCTCGAAAACTGGAGCCGGGCCGCAGGCTTCCGCAAATGTATCGCCCGAAAATGCCCGGGAAACGGTTGTGATTTTAAATGGTCATGATAAGTATGTGAATTGGTGGTGGTGGGCAATAGGCGCAGGCGCTTTAATACTGTGCGCTGGCGCGGTGTTTTGGGTTTTAAAAAGAAGAGGCAAATAAACGCATGCTGCGGGAGGCGCTGCAATACTGCGCGCAGTACGAGCGGTACTGGGGATAATCAAAGCATTACAGCGGTTATGATATTAAGCTGCGGCAATACCTCAAAAGCAATGTGTCATGCTGAGGGGCACAGCGGCGGGGCATCTTATCTGATTCGGGCAAAGTAAAGATCTTTCCTCGCTTCGCGCGTCAGGATGGCAGAGAAGGCGCGGCGGGTATCGGCAAGGCGAACCTCGCCGAGGCAATGCAATACCGTGAGCAGGACGAGCGGTATTGGGATGAGAGGCGTACCGAGACGTCATTGCGAGCGATGTGTGAGAATCCAGCACAAACGGATATGTTCTCTGGATCGCCACGTAAGTGTTCTGGGGTACGCTGCCATTCCTCGCCATGACGGGAAGAGACTGATGATTGGATATCGTCATTGAGAGCGCAGCGCGGCAATCCAGCGCAATATGCTGTACGAAGCATAGCTGAATTACTGCATAAACGCATTGCTTATACTCCTCGCGATGACGGGATATGTACTAAGCAAATAAAAAAAGCCCCGGTATCGTCGCTATCAGGCTCGATCCGGGGCTTCTCTCTGACATAGGCTTTGGGGTTTGGCGGCTTGCGCGTAACGGGATTCAGGCCGCCCCACGTCTCGCGCCGCGCCTTATCCCGCTCGCGCTTGGCCTTTTTGGAAAGCTT
>CAYNFL010000224.1:0-3266 GCA_964396465.1 uncultured Christensenellaceae bacterium | reverse complement strand
CGCGTCCAGGCCCTCTCGGGCATCCGCCAGCGCGTACACCACGCTGCCGGGGTAAATTGAAGTTGCGGAATCGATTGTGAAGCTGACGCCTGGGGCTGACAGTATCGTAACAGGCTTGTCGACGGGGAAACTGCCGTTTTCCAGCACGGTATTGTTCACGGTAACATAAACGTCGGGGTTGCCGATCACCGGGTCGGAATACGAGGGATATGTCAGACAATCGTTAATTATTGAGGATTCAATTTTCAGTTCGCCGCCGTCATGGATTTCGTACCAGCAGTTATACGGATTTAAGAATGCGGATGTTATCACATCGCCGCCCTTGTATACTCCAAAGCCAGCTGTAAGGCTGAGCGTTCCGCCCACTCTGTACGCTGCGTCGTCATAGTCAAGCCATATTTCCGGTGCAACGCGCACATCCACCTTTTTCACGTTCAGCGTGCCGGTGAATTTGTATTTGCTGCCGTCCGCGGTGGTGGCCGTGGAGGATATCAAAAACGGGCAAATGCTGTTTGCGCTGTCGAAGGTGCCCATGGTAAAGGTCGTATCGGTGGTGATGCCTCCGTCGAACTTCGGTTTTGAGTAATAAAAATTATCTATTGCATTTTGGTTGATACGATTAAAGAAGTTGGCATACAGCGCCGGGTAATCGGTGCTGTTCGTCGTCAGCATCGCCTCGTAATACGCGGAAACCTCATACTTGAGATGTTCGATCGCGGCTTCGGCGGCAGATTTCGCCGCGTAATACGCGTCGCTGTTGGAGGCATCCACCACGTTGTTGTTGAGCACCCCCATCGAGACCGTCGCGACGGCGAGGCCCAGCATCAGCAGCAGCATTATCGTGACCAGCGCCATGATGATTGCGGATCCACGTTGCCCGAACGTATTGTGTTTTAATCTGTCACCCGAACGTTTAAAACTGCTCATGGCATTCCTCTCTTTCCTGCCTGCCCCGCTATTTAAGGGAAAGCGACGTAGAGATAGCGGTTCCCGCCGTATCGGTGATGCTGATTTGCAGCAGCCCCGAGCTTAACGAAACCGTAAACGCGCTGACGCCGGTTGCCAGCGTCGTGCTGTTGCGCCGGACTTCCTGATCGGCGCTGTAATACGAATAAGTCGTGGTATCCACCGTAAGCACACCGCTTGAATACGTTACTTTCGACGGGTCTGCCAGCCGAACGCGGTTCGTAATATCCGAAAGCACCAGCCGCAGGTTGTCCTGCCGCTGCGCGGATTTGCTCTCCATCGAATACAGCGAGAGGCCTTGGCCGAAAAAGGAATACATCAGCAGCGCGACGACTGCGATGAGCGTCGCGACAAGCAATACTTCAATTAACGTAAATCCTCTTTTGCTTTTCATGGCTACCAGTTCCTGATATTGATATAATCCTCGCCTATCGCTACGGGATCCGTAGATGAAGCCAATTCATATACGTAGGTTTTTACATGGATCAGCGAGGTATCTCCCGTGATCATATCGCAATACGATTCCTTTGTGCCGGAAATCGTGATGTCGCTCTCGTCGCTTTTCTTGCAGTGGCGCAGCGCCTTGCAGTTGGTACTCAGCGTAATGGTACACTTTTGCCCCGAGGGCTTTTTCATCGCGTTGATGAGCACACTGCAGTAGGTGCTGCCAATGCTGCCGGTCAGTGTGGTGCTTCCGGCTGTAAACGTATACAATGCGCCTCCCGCGTTGATGGTGATGGCGGAGGGGATCGAAGTGAATTTGCGCCATTTTCCGTCGGGCATCACCGCGAGCAGCGCCCCGCTTTCATAGAAGACCAAGTGCATGTACCCGCATGGGCGAAACGAAGCCGTCGTCGTGCCGTGCGGTGTAATCTGCGCGGTTAAGTAGTAGCCGCTTTTGCTGACGCGGTTGGGCAGATTGGTGAGCGCGCTCTCATACGTCGTGCTGTCCAGCTTCTCGATATAGTCCTGAGAAATATAGCTTGCGCTCAACACTCCCTGCGCCGACCGCTGCGTCTTTACGGACTGAACAAACATAGACATCAGCGGCAGCGCGATGGCGGCGATGATCGCGATCGAGAGTATCACCTCTATCAGCGTAAACGCTTTTTTGGATAGCAGCTTTCTCTTCATACTCATATCAGCCCCAAATACCATGCGATGAGCTCGTTGCCGAAGAATACGCTTATCATCACGCCAAAGCATAAAAACGGCCCGAACGGTATTTCGTCGCCGCGCTTCTTTTTGCCGGACGCCATCAGCACGATACCGGTGATCGCGCCCGAAACCACGCCGATGAGGTAAGCCGGTATGATGAGCTTCCAGCCGATGACCAGTCCCGCAAACGCCATGAGCTTGATATCCCCGCCGCCGAGGGCTTCCTTTTTGAGCACCCACGCGCAGATAAGCGCGATGAGCAGCAGCGGCAGCCCGCCCGCAACAAAACCGATAGCGTACAGCGTCCAACTTCCGAAAATATTCGTAAACACCGACGCAGCCAGCTTGCCTGCGCCCAGTATCAGCCCCGCGATGATGAGCCCGTTGGGAATCATCATATGCTTAAAGTCGATCAGCGCGATCACGATCAGCAGCGAAACAAGCGCCGCGTAGATCAGAAGATCGTAGCTTAGGTGAAATTTCAGATAGAGCAGCACAAAAAGCGCTCCCGTTATGCCCTCCACAATCGGGTACTCTATCGAGATGCGGCAGCCGCAGTGGCGGCATTTGCCGCGCAGCACGGTGTAACTGATGATTGGCACGAGGTCAACCGCAGTCAGGCGCGCGGCGCACTGCGGGCACGCGGAGAACCCCTTGGCAATGGAAAGCCCCAATGGCAGCCGGTAAACGCAAACGTTCAAAAAGCTGCCGATGGTGATGCCTGCCAAAAAAACGAATAAACCGGCGATCCACTCCATACACTTTTCCTTATAATTCTGTTACATTACATATAAACTTTTTTATGAGCATCGAAACAAAAAACGCTGATCACAAAGCGGATATTTATGTAAATCGGGTATGATACCCCTATCAAAACAATTGCGGCAATTGCTTTTATTTGCTTTAATTCCGGCTATCATTCCTTTCTTATTGACCTCAGATACAAAAAAATATATAATTATTTGGAATGCCCGGACATAAGGCTATTAACCGCATGACGGTTGGATATAGTAAAATTATGTGATATCTTTGAGGAGGAGACACAATGGCGAACAAACAGACGATCGATGGCAATACCGCCGCTGCCCATGTGGCATACGCGTTTTCGGACGTCGGCGCTATTTACCCCATCACACCATCAT
>CAYNFL010000223.1:0-3281 GCA_964396465.1 uncultured Christensenellaceae bacterium | reverse complement strand
GCCGTTTACGGCGATATTGCCGCGCAGCACCGCAATGCCGCCTTCCTTGGAATAGGGGTCATTCACACTGCGGATGACCGTGGAGTTCAGTATCTTTTTATCCCTCACCGCGCCGGCCATCGTATCCGCCGCGACGCATTTAACGCTGCCGTCGATGAGGCCATGGGAAAGCAATTCATTCAGCACCGCGGAGACGCCGCCCGCGTGATAGAGATCGGCTACATGCGTACGGCTCGCGGGGGCGAGGCGGCACAGGTTGGGCGTGCGCTTGCTCACGGCGTCCACAAGGGTAAGATCGAGCGCGATGCCGCATTCGTGCGCGATCGCGGGCAGGTGCAGCACGGAGTTGGTGGAGCAGCCTAGCGCCATATCGAGCGCGAGGCCGTTCTCAAAAGCCTTTGCCGTCATGATGTCAAGCGGCAGCAGTTGCTGCTCGAGCAGCTCCATGAGGCGCATGCCGCTGTCTTTGGCGAAACGGATGCGCTCTGAGTATACCGCGGGGATGGTGCCGTTGCCCGGCATCGCCATGCCGAGCGCCTCGGTCAGGCAGTTCATGCTGTTGGCCGTGAACATGCCCGCACACGAGCCGCAGCCGGGGCATACGGTACCCTCTAATTGGGTTAATGCGTCTTCGCCAAGCTTGCCCGCGCTGTATGCGCCGACCGCCTCAAATATCGTCGTGAGGCTTGCGTCCGCGCCCTGCAAATCGCGCCCCGGCAGCATGGGGCCGCCGCTCACGAATATCGAAGGACGGTTGAGCCTTGCCGCCGCCATGAGCATACCCGGAACGATCTTGTCGCAGTTGGGCACAAACGCCACCGCATCGAAGCCGTGCGCCATCACCATGGATTCCGCGCTGTCCGCGACGAGTTCGCGCGAGGCGAGCGAATACTTCATGCCCGGATGGCCCATCGCGATGCCGTCGCAGATGCCGATGGACGGCATGCGCACCGGAACGCCGCCCGCCATGCGGATGCCCGCGCATACGGCGTCCACGATATTATCGAGGTGGATATGGCCGGGCACGATGTCGCTTTGCGCGTGAACGACCGCGACGAGCGGACGTGAAAGCTCTTCATCGGTGAACCCGAGCGCTTTGAATAATGAACGGTGCGGTGCTCTGTCCGCGCCTTTTTTAACGCTGTTGCTAATCATAATGACTCCTCCAAAACCGCTAAAACCCGATCGCCCATTTCGGGCGTCGATAGCACTTTTTCGTCTTTGAGCGCGATGTCTTTGGTGCGCGCGCCGCGCTCCAGCGCGCGGCTCACCGCAGCTTCAATTCTGGCTGCGATATCCCCGCAGCCCAGGGAGTAGCGCAGCATCATCGCCGCGGAGAGTATCGTCGCGAGCGGGTTCGCGATTCCCTGCCCCGCGATGTCGGGCGCGGAGCCGTGCACCGGCTCATACATACCCAAGCTGCCGCTGCCGAGGCTCGCCGAGGGCAGCATGCCGATAGAACCCGTGACCATCGCGGCTTCGTCGGAGAGTATGTCGCCGAACATGTTCTCGGTCACGATCACGTCGAACTGCGCGGGGTTGCGCACAAGCTGCATCGCCGCGTTATCCACATACATGTGCGACAAGCTGACTTCCGGATACTCCTTCGCCACGTCCGTGACGACCGCGCGCCATAGCCGCGACGACTCCAGCACGTTCGCCTTATCCACGCTGACGAGCCTTTTTTTGCGCACCATCGCGGTTTTGAAGCCGACATGCGCGATGCGCCTGACCTCCGGCTCGCTGTAGTACATCGTGTCGTACGCGAATCCGTCCGTGCGCTCCTTCTTGCCGAAGTACGCGCCGCCCGTGAGCTCGCGGATCACGATGATATCGAGGCCGTCCTTGATGAGCGTGTCCTTCAAGGGGCAGGCCGCCGCCAATTGCGGATACAGCAGCGCGGGGCGCAGGTTCGCGAACAGCCCGAGCGCAAAGCGCAGGCCGAGCAGCGCGTTTTCCGGGCGCTTGCCCGAGGGCATCGTGTCCCACTTCTCGCCGCCCACCGCGCCTAAAAGCACCGCGTCGCTGCGCTTTGCGGCCTCCAGCGTCACATCGGGCAGGGGAGTCCCCGCCGCGTCAATCGCGCAGCCGCCCGCGAGGTATTCGTTAAAATCAAGTTTGATGTCCGTTCCGCTTACGGCGCGATCCAGCACGCGGAGCGCTTCGCGCATTACCTCCGGGCCGATGCCATCGCCCGGTATTACTGCAATGTTGTATTTTTTCATGCTGTCTCCTAATCCCGCAGGGGCGGCACTGTGCGGCCGCCCGATTTACGTATTCACGGGCAGCCAGCGCCGCCCCTGTATGTCAGTTTGCCGCCGCAGAAGCAGCAGGTGCTGCGTCCAGCAGCATATGGTCGATGGAATCGATCAGCGCGAGCAGGCTTGCCGCGATGACGTCCGTAGAAACGCCCACCGTGCTCCAGAAATCCCTGCCGTCGGTGGATTCGATGATGACGCGCACCTTGGCTGCCGTGGCCGCTCCCGTATCGAGCACGCGCACCTTGTAGTCGGTCAGCGATACGGACTTAAGCTGCGGGAAGAAGTTGCCCAGCGCCTCGCGCAGTGCTTTATCGAGCGCGTTGACCGGGCCGTTGCCTTCCGCCGCCGCCATGCGGTTTTCTCCGTTCACGTCCACCTTGACCACCGCGTACGCGCCGAACGTATTCTCGGAGGTCGGTTCGTCGCTGACCTTGAAGTGCACGAGCGAGAACCGCTGCCTGTGCAGGCCAAGCTCCTTCATCACGAAAAGCCTGAAGCTGCCTTCCGCGCCCTCAAAGCTGTAACCCTCGTTTTCAAGCGCTTTGAGCTTCTCCATGAGCGCGCCCACTTTTTCATTGTCGCGCGCGGCTTCCGGGAAATGGACTTTAAGCTTTTCCGCCATCGCGGCCTTGCCCGCGACCTCGCTTAATAAAAACTCGCGCTGGTTGCCCACGAGGCAAGGCTCGATGTGCTCAAAAGAGCCCTTTGCTTTGCATAGCCCGTCGATGTGCATGCCGCCCTTGTGCGCGAACGCGCTGCGCCCCACATAGGGAAGCGTCTCGTCGAAAGGCAAGTTGGTGATCTCCGCCGCCTCGCGCGCGACATCATACAGCTTCGAGATGTTTTCCCCGATACAGTCGTATCCTAGCTTGATTTGCAAATCGGCAATGATGGAGGTGAGCCGCGCGTTTCCGCAGCGCTCGCCGTATCCGAGCAGCGTGCCCTGTACATGGCAAGCGCCCGCGCCGACTGCAATCAACGAGTTCGCCACGGCGAGTTCGCTGTCGTTGTGGTTGTGGA
>CAYNFL010000222.1:0-3311 GCA_964396465.1 uncultured Christensenellaceae bacterium | reverse complement strand
GAATATCAGGGATGCCGCTACCATCGTATGCACCCTGTTTTTAAAACCTCCCCACCAAGCGATTAAAAGGCCCCCTACGATCATGCCCGCGGAAAAAGCCACTTCAATTGCGGCGAGGTGCCACTCGGTGCCATTAAAGCTGCGCGCTACCTGCAGCGGCGTTAATAAAGCCGTAGGCGCAACAACGATATAGAAAACAGCGCAATACATAAAGAACCGTTTTACGTAACCATGGCCGGATATATACTGAAGGCCAAGCTTCATATCCTTAAAATACCCTACGGCTTGCGCCTGATTTGCTTTATCGTGCGGAGGCACGCGCAGCAGGAATGCGAGTATCAGTATTGCTCCGGCGGCAGTGACCACATCGATAAAGAATATAATCTCTAACGGTGCCAGCGAAAGCAGCAGCGCCCCCAGCATGGGGGATACGATCATGATGCCGGAATGCAGGCTGCTGCTGATTCCGCCGATCCGTGTCAGCTTCTCTTGGGGAACGATTTGGGGCAAAAAGGCGTTGATCGCGGGCATTTGCACGGCGCCGCCCAGCGCGCGCAATGCGGATACCGCAAACAATATCCAAAGCGTGCCTTTCCCCATCATAAAAACGATCGCGGCCGCAAGCGTAACCGCTGCCGTGAAGCCGTCCGATAAAATAATCAGCTTTTTACGGCTGAACCTGTCCGCCCATACTCCTGCAAAGGGAGAAAGAAAAAAATGAGGCAGAAACCCGCACAGAATAGAGAGCATCATCATGGAGCCCGATTTTTGTGAGAGCGTGATATGCCACATGATCGCGTATTGCACCAACGATGAGCCGAGCAAAGACAGCCCCTGGCTCGATAAAAATATTGCAGCTTTTTTAATCCAGTTTTCCATATACCGTCCCAATCTAAAATCATACGCGTTAATATTAAGCACACGCTCGCTTTATTATTTTAAACGTGCGCAACGCGATAATTACAATATCTTTGTATTACACCGGCATTATGCCGCTAGCGCTTTTCGCGCCCTGCGCTTCCTCACACCGCGCACGATGAGCAGGGGAGTCAGCACGAGAAGTGCAATGAGGAACACCACCACGCCGAGTACGATCCACGCGAACCCGTTGGGGTGAGCCAGTATGCCCCAAAGCCCGCCCGATGTATCGGCCACTTTGCGCCCTTGAGGCGCGGCGTACGCCTCCGGTACGGTGCTTACGCCGTACTGCTGCGCAAACGACGAGAGGTAGGATACGACCGCCTGCCATTCCTTGATCTCACTGCCGCTCTGCGAATAAATGATCTGGTCGTTGTAATCGGTCACCGCTTCTCCGTTTCTGTCCTTGGGCGTGATCGATAGTATGCCGAACGATTTTTCCTTGACGTAACCCAGCATCTGGCCCGAATACAAACCGCACACCACGCGGTAGAGCCTGTCCGGTTCGACCGCTTGCACGCTGCCGCCCTTAAGCAGCATTTGCGTGTCCAACACCTTGTTGAATATCAGCCGGTTCGGGTTATACGTGGTTCTCATACCGGAGAAATAGAGCTGCGCGTCGGCAAATATCCCGGCTACGGAAGCGTCCACCTCGCAGAGGTTTTTTAGCTCCCACCCGTAGAGGTATACGGAGATCAGCGGATAGCCGGCCTGCTCGTCCGGGCCGGTGCCGAGCGACAGTACTTTGAACGCTTCAGCGACGGTGACGTCGCCTTTGTTGATCGTCGCGCGTATCGTGCCTACCGGAACGACCGTGACATCGACGTTCTCATAGCTTTCCCCCTCCGCCTGCTGTACGGCATAAACGTACGAATCCGCGGCAATATCGCCCAGCGCGTAGTCGCCGGGGGTATCGAACATCGTATTAATGTTTTCAAACTGGTAGGGTGAGCTGGCAATGACCTCGTCGTACGTATATCCGTAATCCGCGAGGTAGTCGTCGGTCAGCCCTTTGAAGTAATCCACCTTTTCGGCGACCGCCTTGTCATCCGCGAGGGTATCGTTGATCGGGCGCAGCGCGTAATCTTGCACTTGCCAAATGCCGTCCTTAAGGGCGATATCGAGCGCGCCGAGGTACGCGCTGTCTGAGCCGGAGGACACGATGATCGTATTTCCCGCGACGATGGGCTGATTAAGTACGGTATGCGTATGGCCGCTGATAATCACGTCGATGCCGGGTACGGCCTTGGCCAGTTGCTCGTCTTCCGATTTGGATGCGTCTTCATTCGTGCCGGAATGCGACAGGCAGACGATGAGGTCCGTCTTTTCCTGCTCCTTTAATACCTGCACCATGCGCTTCGCGGTTTCCTGAACGTCCGTAAAAACGGCAGGCTCGGACATCGGCGCAAGCTCCGCGGCCTCCTCTCCCAGCACGCCGAATATGCCGATCCGGCAGCCGTCCTTCTCGACAACGGTGTATTCTTTGACGCCGTAATCCCGCATCGCTTCGCGCAGCGAATCCGTTTTGGGGTCGCCCTCCGGCAGCGACATATTGGACATCACGTAGGCGGGCAGCGCATCGCCGCTCTGCGCCGCGGCATTGAGGCTGTCCGTAAAGCCAGTGACCGTATAGTCAAACTCGTGGTTCCCCACGGTGGCCGCATCGTATCCCATCATGCCCATGAGCCTCAGCTCCGGCGACTGCGCAGCTTCCACCGTCTGGAACAGCGTGCCCATCGTATAGTCGCCCGCGTCCACGAGCAGCGCGGTGGGATGATCCTCCCGTGCTTCTTCGATCGCGGTATACAGGCGCGCAAACCCGCCGACCTCAGTCAAATTGTTGTCTTTACCCATCGCCTCGGCAGGCTCGAGCGAGGCGTGCAAATCGTGCGTAAACAGTATACGGATGGAGACGGCATTTAAAGATTCCGCAGATACGGCCGGTACTGCGAATGCCGCTACAAGCAATAATGCCAGCAATATCGCCGTGATTTTCCCATGAACTCTCATACAGCGTTCTCCTGTGTTCATTTTGTTGATTGGAATATAAACAACCTCATTATACACTCCGCCAAATCATTTCACAATGAGTTAAAATTTTTATGCAAGGTGTAAAGTATACTTGACAGGCTGCGTTTCTGTGCTATACTGGGTGTAAAGCGAACCTTACACGAGAGGGGATGTTATTGATCAAAAACCATGTACGCGAAAGGCGCGAGACGCTCGGACTGACGCAGGGGGAACTCGCGGGGCGCACAGGCGTATCGAGGCAGGCGATCAACGCGATTGAGACGGGCAAATACGATCCGTCCATCGGCCTTGCGCACGCGCTGGCCAAGGTATTCGGCTGCGCGATCGAGGACATATTTATCTTTGAGGACGGTGAGGAAGAT
>CAYNFL010000221.1:0-3346 GCA_964396465.1 uncultured Christensenellaceae bacterium | reverse complement strand
CCTGCAGTTGCCAGCAGGCTCCAGCGATTACATGGGGCGCGGCGGGCCGCCGCATCATGCCCACTATCAATCTTGCACCGGACGGGGTTTACAGAGCAGCCAAGTCGCCATGGCTCTGGTGAGCTCTTACCTCACCTTTCCACCCTTACCGCCGCGCGTGAGCGCGGAGGCGGTATATCTCTGTTGCACTATCCTTAAAGTCGCCTCCACCGGGAGTTACCCGGCGTCCTGCCCTGCGGAGCTCGGACTTTCCTCCCCCCGTGCCGCAAAGCGCGGGGAGCGACCGTTCGGCCTGCTCAAAATTTATAATTACTGAAGGTACAATATCCTTCCGCAATTTTCACACTCGACAATTGTACCAGACTTTTTGATTTTTGCCAAGTCTCTGGATGGCAATTCCATATTGCAGCCCATGCAGCGCCCGTCTTTAAGCATCGTCACAGGCATCGGCGTGTTCTTCTTGATATGCGTGTAGCGCTGCAACAGCTTGGGATCCACCTTCGACGCGGCAAGCTCCGCAGCTTTGCGCAGATTTTCAAGCTCTCCCGCGCCTTTTTGCAGCTCTTCCTCGTGCCTCTTTTTAAGCACGACAAAATCTTTCTGCGCCTTGCTGACGCGCGGCAACATCTCCTTTAAGCTCGCCGCGGTATCCTCGGCTTTTTTTTGCGCGTTGAGCGCGCGCCGCTTCTGCTTGACAATGTTTTCATACGTCGCCTCGTATTCGCGCACGAGGTCGCGCACGACGTTGTAATCGAGTATCGCGGGATCGACCTGCTCGTACTCGCTGATATCCTTGTGCTTCTTGCCCATCTGCTCGATCATGCGCTCGTATTGTGCGTCCACTTCAGAAAGGTCGTTCTGCTCGACGAGCGCGCGGTTTTCCATATCGTGCAGCAAAGCCTGCTGCTTTTTTAAATAATTCTGCAGCTTAACGAGTTGCTTTCGTGTCTCCGTATTTTTAAGCTCTCTCTCATAGGCTTCCAGTTTGGCGTCCGCCTGCTGGTATTCGAAGAGCAAAGCCAGCTTATCCAAAAAACGTCCTTCCCGCGCCGCTACAGTATTTCTTCCGGCGCCTGCATGCATTCGGTAATTTTAAAGCTTAACTGTAATTGTAACGCATTTGCGCGTGATTGTAAACGCCCAAATATCGCTTCACAAAAGCAGCGTTCCGTGTTAAAGTGGCCCGCTTCCGCCATCAATATGCCCATTTGTGCCGCTTCGATGCGGTGATGATGCTTCGCTTCACCCGTGAGCAGCGCCTGCGTGCCTTGCTTTTTGGCTTCGGAAGCGTACTCGCCGCCGCTGCCGCCCACGACCGCGACGCGCGAAATTTGCCCTGAAAACCCCCGCGTTGCAATCAACCGTTCAATGCCGAGTGAAGCTTTGACGCGCGCGATAAACGCCGCTTTACCGCACGGCTGCGGCAGCGAACCGACGCGCATGATTCCGTCCTCACCCGCAGTCTGCACATCGTTAAGCCCCAGCAGCCCGGCCAGCCCATCGTTGATGCCGCCCGGCGCGATATCGAAAGAAGTATGCGCGGCGTAGAGCGATATACCGTTTTTCACGAGCCGCATCAATACGCCCTCGTTTGCCTGCGCGTAGTCCAACGACTTTACGGGCATAAACAGCAGCGGATGGTGCGATAGTATCATATCGCAGCCGCTTTCGGCCGCTTCGTCCGCGACTGCGCGCGTCGCGTCGAGGCAGATGAGCGCTTTGCTCACACTGTCGCCGCAGCGCAGCAGCAGCCCCGTGTTATCCCAATCGCACGCGAGAGCGCGCGGCGCGATCTCCTCCACGAGGGCAACGAACGTTTCCATCGTCACAGGCATCTTTCCACCTCCATATAGTTGTCCAGTCTTTGGCCGATCTCTTCGAGCAGCGCGCGCTTCCTTTTCGAATCGGAACGCTGCAGTTTATCGAACAACTCGCGCGTCTTGCGGATGCGCTGGCTGACAAATTGTTTGAGCATCTCTGGCTTATTTCTCAGCAGCACCGGCCCGAATTCGAGTTCGATACCGCTGAGTGCGGGGCTTGCGCCACGCTCGGCGCGGATCACCGGATAGAAATGCGACCGCTCGCATACGAGCGCCTCATCGGCGATATAAAACCCGCCTGCCGCCAGACGCCCGCGCAGCAGCGCGGCATCCCGGTTGGGCGAAAGCACCAGCGTACCCAGCGCTTTGTCCGCGCCTTCTTCGAGTATGCGCGATATGAGCGCTCCACCCATACCCGCGAGTATCGCGGCATCCGCTTCGCCCGGCGCCAGCACGGAAAGGCCGCTGCCGAGGCGCAGCGATACGCTGCCCTCCAGCCTAAATTGCGTGACGAGCGTTCGCGCCTTTTCCAGAGAACCGGGGCTGATGTCGCCGCAGATTGCGCGCTGCGCCCTGCCGCTTTGCACAAGCGCCACTGCGAGCTTTCCGTGGTCGCAGCCGATATCCGCGACCGTGCCGCACGCGGGAACCATATTGAAAACCGCGCTGAGCCTTTTAGAAATGATCATCGCCCACCCCATTGCCCATCACAGAGCCGCGCTTCATCGTATCAATTTACTTTTGCAGCATATTTTCTGTACAAAAAAGCTCCGGCAGCTGCAAGGATACCCAATCCGCACAATATATATATCCATATATAATCCTGTCCCGTATCGGGCAGCCCGCTTTTCCGTATCGTAACCACATAGCTTGTGGTTTGTCCGCCCACCGTATAGGTGATGGTCGAATTACCGACTTTCAGCGCTGTGAATGTAGCCGGGCTGTTGAACGTGGCCGAGAAATATTCCTCGTCCCAACTCCACGTGCCGCCGGAAACGCTGGGAGTCAGTGTGAAGCGCCCGCCGGTATAGACCGTTGCGCTCGAGGTGCCGCCGCCCGGCGCAGTGGAAGCCAACGTCAGCTCCGTCCACTGGGCGTATAACGTGGCATCGGTATTGAACGTAAAGCTGCTGCCCGCTGCATAGCCCGTCCCGCTGCCGTCCGCCGCCATGTTCCACCCGCTGAATATATATCCGCTTCTCAACAATCCGCTGCTGCCTTGCAGGTTGATCGTCTTGCCGACAATCCATTTCTCTCCGGCGGGCGCTGTACCGCTTGCGCCGTTCGCGCCGTACGTCAGCTCGCACAGCGGGAGCCACGCGCCGAAGCCGCCCGTCCATGTGTCGGGCGGAGAAATAGAGACTCCGTATGCCTCGGTAGTTCCTGCCGAGAACGTTTCGTTTTCGTGCGTTGTTGTCACGGGCGTGATGCAGCTGTTGTTTTTCAAAAACACCTTTGCCGTGCCACTGACGGCCAGCGTTCCTAAGCTGGTTGGCATGCCGCCGATATCCAGAAAAGTTGTGGGG
>CAYNFL010000220.1:0-3350 GCA_964396465.1 uncultured Christensenellaceae bacterium | reverse complement strand
CTGACACGGTGCGATTCCGTGACCGACAGTACAGTCTGGATGGGAGAAGCAACACATTTGCTTTATGTGTTTTGGCGCCCCGGAGATTTCCGGGGCTTTTATTATGCTTCGGAAGAAAGGAAAGGAACATGACGGATCAAACTGAAGCTTCGCGCAGGCTGCGTTTTATCGTCACCGCCGGGGTGCTGGCGGCAATCTCAACCGGGCTGCGTTTTCTGGAAACGCCGCTGCCATTGATCCCCGGTTTTTTAAAGCTCGATTTCAGCAACATTCCGGCGCTGATCGGCGGATTTGCGCTGGGGCCGCTGGCCGGGACGGCGATATTGCTGATAAAAAATCTCATTTACCTGCCATTCACCTCAACGATGGGTGTGGGTGAAATCGCAGACTTTGTGATCAGCGCTTCGCTTGTGTTGACCGCTTCGCTCGTATATAAATTAAAAAAGTCGCGCAAGGGGGCGGTAATGGGGATGGCGTCGGGCAGCGCGCTGATGTCTCTTGTTGCAGCGCCTTTGATGAACGCTTTTGTGCTGGTCCCGTTCTATGCCATGCTGTTCTTCGGTTCCTCCGTGGACGCGATTATCGGCGTTGCGGCTGCGGTCAATCCGGGCATTACGAGCGTATGGACGTATATACTCTTTGCCGTCGTGCCGTTCAATATCGTCAAATGCCTTGTGGTCTGCCTCGTTACGGGGCTGCTCTATAAGCCGCTTTCGCCGCTGCTGCACAAATACCGCTGACATTTGCATTCGCCGCCCGTTTCGGTTATACTGCCAAAAGAAAGGAAACGGGCATGGTCGGCAGGTTTGAAACGCACAGCGCGGAGGAGACGCGCGCCATTGGCAAGACGCTGGGGGAAAGCCTGAAAGCGGGCGACATCGTAGCGCTTACGGGCGAGCTTGGCGCGGGCAAAACGGTGTTTGCCAAGGGCATCGCACAGGGGCTGGGCGTAACCGACGAGGTGGCCAGTCCGACGTTTACACTGCTTAAAACCTACGAAGGCAGTGAAACGCTGCACCATTTTGACCTGTACCGCATTGGGGACGAAAACGAGCTTACCCATATCGGCTTTTACGATACCCTGGGGGAAGGCGTCTGTGTGATCGAATGGGCGGAGCGCGCCGCGCTGCCGCCCTGCGTCCGCGTCACGCTTTCGGGTACGGGCGCGGACGCGCGCCGGATCGAAATCGAGGATTTACGGCCATGAATATACTCGCGGTAGATTCTTCCGGCAACGTATGTTCCGCGGCGGTGCTTCAAGGTGAACGCATTCTCGCCGAAATTTATGTGGACAATTTAAAGACGCATTCCGAAACGCTGGCGCCCATGGCGGACGCGTGCCTGACAAGCGCCGGGCTCTCGGTGCACGATATCGATCTGTTCGCGTGCGCAATCGGCCCCGGTTCGTTTACGGGGCTGCGCATCGGCGCGGGGCTGATCAAAGCTTTCGCGCACGCATCGGGAAAACCCGCAATCGGCGTCAATACGCTCGACGCGCTGGCATACAATTTAAACGGCGCGGATGAAGCCGTTGTCCCCGTCATCGACGCGAGGCGCGGCGAGGTGTATACCGCGGTTTACCGAAATAACGAGCGCGTCGGCGAATACCGCGCGATGGCGCTATTGGCGCTTTTAGAAGAGCTTAAAGGCAGAAAGGCCGTTTTCTGCGGAGACGCCGCGATCAAATATGCGGACGTTATCCGCGCCGCGTCGGAGGGCTTCCGTATCGCGCATCCGGGCGTCGCGCTGCAGCGCGCGGGCGCGGTGGGGCTTTCCGCATACCGGCTGCATCAACAGGGCATTCGCGGCGACGCGTATACGCTCGAGCCGTTTTACCTGCGCGAGACGCAGGCGGAGCGGCTGTTTGCGGCGCGGGAGGGGCT
This sequence comes from uncultured Christensenellaceae bacterium, assembly GCA_964396465.1. GTDB lineage: Bacteria > Bacillota > Clostridia > Christensenellales > SZUA-584 > JAEWCC01. Next base: position 1,467 of record CAYNFL010000220.1, on the reverse strand, counting down.
GGCGTATGGAGATTGAGTACCGGCTGGCGAAGCCTGAGGATGTGGACGGCGTATATTTTGTGGAAGCGAGCTGCTTCCGCGTGCCGTGGTCGGCGGATTCGATACGCTACGACCTTTGCGACAATCAGGATGCGGTCTATGTGGCGGCGCTTTTTGGCGGCCGCGTAATCGGTTTTTCCGGAATGCATACGGTGATAGACGAGGGGCATATCATGAACATGGCCGTATTGGAGGAATACCGTAAGCGGGGTATCGGGCAAAAGCTCATGGAGACGCTGTTCTCCCTTGCGCCCGAAACGGTAAGCACCTATACGTTGGAGGTGCGCCGCTCGAACGAGGCCGCAATGCGGCTTTATAAGCGGCTCGGTTTTTACGGCGTGGGCTACCGCCGCGGCTATTATACGCACCCCGACGAAGACGCGCTCGTGATGTGGCGCACCGTTAAGGCGAAGAAAATGCGCGACCAAAACGCGCCTTGAACGGTAGCGCGCGTTATGGTTAATCGGTTTTGAAACGCATAGGTATTTAGGAAACCTGTGTATATCGATTTCTGATCAGGCTTAAGTTTACGAATTTAAAAAGGGTGGGTTAAATTTTAATGAATATCGTTGTTTTAGCCGGGGGCCTCAGCACCGAGCGCGATGTGTCGCTGACGTCCGGCACGCTCGTGTGCAACGCGCTGCGGCGCAGCGGGCATCGCGCCATACTCGTCGATCTGTTCTTCGGTATGGAGGAAGTCCCCGCAAACATTACCGAAGCGTTTATCGTATCGGGGCAGCTGGAGCTTTATAAGGTGCCGCCCAAAACGCCGGATCTCAGTCAGATTCGCGCGATGCGCAAAGACAGCGGAACCGGCGAGATCGGCAAGAACGTGATCACGCTATGCCGCGTGGCGGACATCGTGTTTTTGGGGTTGCACGGGGAATCGGGCGAGAACGGCAGGTTGCAGGCGGTGTTTGACGTGATGGGCATCAAGTACACCGGCTCGGGGTATTTGGGCAGTGCGCTCGCGATGAACAAGGATATGTCGCGCCGGATTTTCCGGAGCAGCGGCATCGGCATGGCGCGGGGCAAGGTATATACCAAAGCAGAAAGCGGAAGCATCGCGCGGGACTTTTCGCTGCCGCTCATCGTCAAGCCCGTATCGGGCGGCTCGAGCGTGGGCGTGACGAAGGCGGAAACGCAGCAGGAGTTGAACGCGGCAATAGACAGCGCGCTGAAATATGAGAGCGAGTTCATCGTAGAGGAGTTCATTGAGGGCAGGGAATTTTCGTGCGGCATACTCGGCGATAAGGCGCTGCCCATCGTGGAGATCATACCGAACGAAGGTTTCTACGACTACGAGCACAAGTATCAGGCCGGGATGACGAGGGAGGTCTGCCCGGCGGAGCTTGATGCAGAGAACACAAATAAGATACAGCAGGCGGCGCTGAATGCGCACGCGGCGCTCGGGCTCAGCGTCTATTC
>CAYNFL010000219.1:0-3358 GCA_964396465.1 uncultured Christensenellaceae bacterium | reverse complement strand
CCGTCTGCCTCGTCAGTGAGGGCGGCGTATCCATCGAGATGGAGAAGGTGCTAAGCGCGATGCCCGACAGCCCGGGCGTCAAGGCGAGCAAGGTGATCGAGGTCAATACGCGCCACGAGGTGTTCAAAGCGCTCAAAGACGCTGCAAAAAACGACAAGGACAAGCTGCGGACGTATACGAACCTGCTGTACAATCAGGCGCTGCTCATCGAAGGGCTGCCGATAGACGATATGCAGCAATTCACGCAGGACATGAGCGAACTGATGAAATAAGGGCGGATAAGCGCCCAAAGCTATTATCCGCCAGTATTAAAGTATGGGCGGACATATCACCCGTTAAATTTAGGACAGCTTAAAGGCTGTCTTTTTTATTTTGTTTGCATTTTCGTCACGAATTATATATACTACGAAATGAGCATATGCTCAATTGGGGGGAATATATGCCGAGACAGCGCTGCTGCGGACGGGTGGGCGAATACCCGGCCTGCCGAAAGTTTATATCGCCTGCGGGCGGCGATCCGGTTGTGCTGGGCGTGGAGGAAGCGGAGGCGCTGCGTTTAAAGGACATGCTGGGGCATGACCAGCAAGCCTGCGCGAAGGAAATGGCGCTCACGCGCCCCACCTTTCAGCGCATATTGGCTTCAGCCCGAAAAAAGACAGCGACGGCGATTGCCGAAGGAAAGACGATCATTATTGAAGGAGGACATTTTGTAATGGAAAATCGCGTATTTGAGTGTTTGGACTGCGGGGAAAAGTGGGAGGAAAAACCGTGCAGCGAGGGCGGCAAGCACGGGTATGAGATTCCCTGCCCCAAGTGCGGCAGCTTTAATAAGGTAAAAATCATGGACGGGCAGCGCCACGCGTGCGGCGGAGGCCAGCACCACCACGGTGAAGGCTGCGGATGCCACGGGCATCACTGAAACCAAGCAAAGCGGCTTTTGGCTGCTTCTTAATGATGCGTTCCCTCTATAATATGCTGAGGCTGGCATTCGATTGAGTATTATTACTGCAAATATCTTGTCACTCAATCGAATGCCGGACGAAGCATTTTTATAATTGGCCTGTTGAGCCACCCGATTGAGACAATTGCGGAACTTTTAGGGCGAGTTCGCCCTTTTAAATTTCCAACCCGAAAACATTTTTGACGAGTATGCCAATTAAAAACGATATGCCCGATACGCCGAGGCTGATGAGCGCCATCTCGAAGAAACGGCGACGAAAAGGCGTGTCCTTTGCGACCGACGTGTAAAAGTTGAACGCCAGTATGATCAGCACCGCAATGCAAAGGCATACGCCGAGGCTGATGAAGGGGCTGCTGATTATCAGGTACGGCAGTATGAGCAGCGCGACGGTCAGCACGTAAGCGGCGCCCGTATATGTGGCGGATTTCAAGGCCTTGCCGCGCTGCCCGGTTTCATGGACGGAGGAGAGGTATTCGCTTGCCGCCATCGAAAACGAGGCGCTGATGCCCGTGATAAGGCCGGTTAAGGCGATGAGCCGCGCGTTCTGAAACGCGAACGTGAAGCCTGCGAGCGCGCCCGTGAGTTCCACCAGCGCGTCGTTGAGGCCCAGCACGATCGCGCCCACGTATTCCAATCTTTCCTCGTTGATCATCGCGATGAGCTCGCGCTCGTGCGCCTCCTCGTCCTCCGTGAACCCCGCAAGCTGCGGGTATTCGCGGCTCAGCGATGTGTAACTGCCAGCGGCACTTTTTTCACTCTTTTCAAGAAGCTTCACGCCGAAGGTAAGGCCGAGTACTTTCGCGATGAGATAGAAGAATAACGCATACCCCCTGCGCGGCGGTACGTCGGTATGCGTGATGCCTTTGAGCGTATTATAATGCGCGAGCTCGGTATCGCTGATGCTTTTGAGCGTGGCGCGGTTTTGAGGATTCCGAATCGTTTCGCTGAGCTTTTTATAGATGATGTGCGAGGTGATCTCGTTATGCTGTTCGGTCAAAAGCGCTTTGATCATGGTTTTGTTTCTCCTGCTGCGGATAATGATTAAAGTGTAGCACAGACGTACCGAAAATACAAACAATGCGGCTATGCCGGAAACACGCATTTATATGTTGTTATGGAAGCATACTAATGGCATGAAAAAGAATGTGGGAACAGCGGACAGAGGGATACGCATCATTGTGGGGCTCGCGCTGCTGAGTTTTATTATGTTCTTCCGGAGTGAATACAGATGGTTCGGTTTGATTGGCTTTTTTCCATTGATTACGGGCGTTATTGGATTTTGCCCGGTGTATGCCCGGCTGGATATGAATACGTGTAAGAGAAAATAGCATATGTATTCAGCCTATTCCCGCTTTCTTCTCGCGCTGCGTATCACGCTGCGCAGAAAAATCAGATCCTCCTGTTTGATACAACGCGTGATGAGCAGCAGCGCGAGGTACGCGGCGGATAAAAACACGATTTGCAGGGATATGCTGAAAACGCTGTTACCCAGCGCAAGCAGCTTTTGGCACAACACAGCGATTCCGCCGGAGCCCGCGGCGCAAAGCAGCGGTTTTAATACCCATTCGGAATAATCGATACGCGCGCCGCTGACACGCAGCAATCCGCGCATGCTGAGCACCGCGTTAAAAAACGTACTGAAATAGAGTATACCGACGTACGCGGGAAAGCCATACCTGGGGATCAGCAGCAGTATGAGCCCGATACGGATTGTGTAATCGAACGTGTTGATGCGCAGCGTCTTCATTTGCTGCCCCAGCCCGGTCATCAGCGCGTCCACGACAAAATCGAGGTACATCAGCGGCACGAGCGGCGCGAGAGCCGCGATAAGCATACCGGCCTGCCCGTTGCCGTAGATCAGCGTACCCAAGTCGCAGCCGTATACCGTGAACATCGTGCCGAACATCAGCGAGAACAGTACAGTGAATTGAAACGTGCGCGAGAATATACGCTTTACCTTGCCGGTGTTTTTCGACGTGCGCGCTTCCGATACTTCGGGCAGCAGCAGCGTCGCTGCCGCACCCAGCACGCTTGACGGGAAGAACAGCACCGGAAAGGCCATGCCGATGCGCGCATACTGTGACAATGCTTCGCCTTCGTTCACGCCGTAATATCTGAGCCCGGAGGGTATCAATACGTTTTCCGCTGTTTTAAGCGCTGCGCGCAGGTAACCGCTGAGTGCGAGCGGCAGCGCGATACGGGCTGTTTTCAGGCCGATGCCCGCCTCACGGACGACACGCAGCGAGGAGCGGCGAATCTCCGCGATGTACAGCACGAAGGCAAACGCGCACGAGAGCGTCTCGGAGATCATGCAGCAGAGTATCACCGCGAAGCAGGAGGAAGCAAGCCCCTTTGGTATGAAGACATCGAGCACTGCCATGATGAGCACAATACGGA
>CAYNFL010000218.1:0-3370 GCA_964396465.1 uncultured Christensenellaceae bacterium | reverse complement strand
GCCGGAATACCTGACGATACTGATGCGCCGCTTCATGATGCGCATCGCGGAGCGCGTTGCCAAAGCGGACGGCTGTCTCGCGCTCGTTACGGGGGAAAGCGTGGGGCAGGTGGCCAGCCAGACGCTCGAGAGCCTCAACGCCACGAACCGCGCCGTGGAGATGGCCGTGCTGCGCCCGCTGATCGGTATGGACAAGATCGAGATCACCGCGCTCGCGGAGCGCTACGGCACGTTCAAAACCTCCATACTGCCCTATGAGGACTGCTGCACCGTGTTCGTGCCCAAGCATCCCGTCACGAAGCCTAAGATGACGGAGATCGAAAGAGCCGAGGCAAAGCTCGATGTCGAAGCGATGATCGCTTCCGCGCTCGCGGGAGACAGTGTGACGGTGATCGGATAACTTGTTTTTATTTGGCGAAGGAGCAGGGATGGATATAACGATAAGGCCGATACGAGAAGCAGAGGTCATGCTGATGACCGAATTTTTGTATGAAGCGATATTCCAGCCGGATACCGGTTGCCTGCTGCCCAGGACGGTGATTCAGGAACCGTCGATTTGGGTCTACATCGAAGCGTTCGGCACGAAAAAAGACGACTTTTGTCTGGTGGCGGAAACAGGCGGGCATATCGTGGGCGCCATTTGGGTGCGGCGCGTTCAGGCCTTTGGGTATGTGGACGCGGAGACTCCCGAGCTTTCGATGTCTGTTTATCCGCAATACAGGAAGAAGGGAATCGGCACAAAGCTACTGCAGGCGATGATCGCAGCGTTGAAGCAAAAAGGGTATGAAAAAGTATCCTTGTCCGTTCAGAAAGGCAACTACGCGGCCGCGATGTATCAAAACGCAGGGTTTGAAATCGCTGATGAAAATGAACAGGATTATATTATGGTATATAAGCTGCGGTGACAGCACGTAAGCAGGGAATAGAAGCCGCGCTGGCAGGGGACAGGGTTACAGTGATCGATAAGAAGGTTTTGTTATCGGTATTGCAATATTTTTGGAGCTGCTTGCGCTGCCTCCGCTGTCCAAATCAATATTTATTATAATATGATGCGTTTTCAAGGAGGTTTGGTATGAAGCGTTTAAACAGATACGGGCTGAATACGGTTACGTCACCATTGCGGTGGATTATTGTTACGGGCGTAGTTTTCTTTGTATGCGCAGGAAAGCTTGACGTATGGAATGTATGGGTATATCTTGCGCTTTACGCCGCAGGCGGAATTGGCGGCAGCATCTATGTGATGAAAAAAAGCCCGGACATTTTGAACGAACGCGGCAGAGTCAAGACAGGTACAAAAAAATGGGATGTTTGGCTTGTTGCGGCCTACTTTATACTTGCAATTATCGTTACCCCTATAGTTGCAGGTTTGGATACGCGCTATTCATGGTCATTAATGCCGCCATTTACGTTTTATATTGGCATATTGCTTTATATGGTTTCATTATATTTTTCATTTGTACCCATGCTGTATAATCCTTTTTTTGAAACAACAGTCCGCATTCAAAGCGAAAGGGAGCATCATGTAATCGATAAAGGCCCCTGTGCCTTCATACGGCATCCCGGCTATATCGGTATGGCGATTGGTGCGCTGGCGCTTTGTTTTGCGCTTGGTTCGGGAGTCGCATTCATCTCCGGTTTTGCGATGGTCGCCTGTGTCTTGATCCGTACTTATTTGGAAGACAGCACATTGAAAAAGGAATTGCCGGGGTATATTGAATATTCGAAAAAAGTTAAATACAGGCTTATTCCTTATATATGGTAGATAAAAACGCGCCGAAGACATCTCCGGCAGGCATTACGATAAACGCTATACCACTGTAGGTTTGTTCATTAAATGATTATGCATTATATAATTAAGCAAAATTTCCATTCCGCCCTTAAAAAGATGAGCAGTCGGGATTACACGCCTTTATTATCGCTCACCTCTCCGCAAACCGCATCACCTCGCGATTGAACTTCTCCTTCTGGTCACAGAACGAAAAATGCCCGCTCTCCTCAAGCGGCACGAGTATGGAATTCTTGATGCTCCTGTGCTGCGCTTCGGACAGCGGCGGCAGCACGACCTTGTCGTGTACGCCCTGCAATATCAGCGTAGGCGCGGTGATCTGCTTTAAGTCCTCGAAGAGCGCTTCCTCGCCGAGCCACGTCTCGGCGATCTTCGCGGTTGCCCAGCCGGAAGCTTCCAGCCCGAGGTTGAATATCCAGTCCGAGAACGCCTGCGTGACGGGTTTAAAGAATATCATGCTGCCAAAGTCGCGCAGCATCTGCGGGCGGTCGCTGTATGTATTGCGTATGATATTAAGCACATCCTGCTTTGGCAGGCCGTAGGGGAAGTAGGAGCGCTGGATGAGGCTGGGGGCCGCCGCCGCTGCCAGCACGAGCTTGGAAACGCCTAAGCCTTGGTGCCGCGCCATGTATCGCACGCAGATTGCGCCGCCGGTGGAATGCCCGAGCAGCGTGATGCGCTCCAGTCTCAGCGCTTCGATCACATGTTTTAAGTCGTCCGCCAGCGTGTTGTAGTCGTAGCCGCGCCACGGTTTATCCGACGCGCCGAAGCCGCGGTAATCAATACCGATACAGCGGTATCCGTAGCTCGGGAGCACATCGAACTGGTACTCGAAAAGACGGTGATTGCCCGGCCAGCCATGCACAAACAATATCGTTTTATCTCCGGCGGGATTCAAATCCTCGACGTACAGCTTGACATCCTGCGTTGCGCGTATGTACATGCCCATTAGTTTGCCTCCGATCAAATCAATCCGGTTTAATTTATTCCGGCTTGCGCAGATCGGTGACGCGCGTAAAGAAAAGAGCCGGACGGGGATTCCCCGCTCCGGCTCTTTGCGAATATGGAAATTGAAAGGTAACTTAGTTATACTTCGGCCTCTGGCGGTAGTGCGTGTGCAGCAGCTCGTGTGCTTTGTGCCCGCCCGGCTCTCCGAGGAAATCTTTGTAGAGCTGCTGAACTTCCTCGTTCTTGTGCGACTTGCGCTTAGGCTTGCCCGCGTCCTCGGCATAGGTCGCTTTGGCGCGCAGCACATAGGGGTTTACATCCATCCGATCTTGCGCCGATACGATCGGCTGTCCGCCGCCTGTCACGCAGCCGCCGGGGCAGCCCATGATCTCGATGAAGTGGTAAGTTTTCTCGCCCTTGCGCACCGCTTCAAGCAGCTTTTTGGCGTTGCCCGTGCCGCTTGCGACCGCAACCTTGATATCCATGCCCGCGACAGGGATCGTCGCTTCCTTGACGCCGTCGATACCGCGCACGCATTCGTAGTCGATATCCTTTAAGTCCTCGCCCGTGAGTATGTCCGCCACGGTGCGCAGCGCCGCTTCCGTAACGCCGCCCGTCGCGCCGAATATGACCGCC
>CAYNFL010000217.1:3165-3388 GCA_964396465.1 uncultured Christensenellaceae bacterium | reverse complement strand
CACCACGACACGGGCGAGCTCCGCGTCCTCTTGCTTTCCGCGGATCACGATATGATGGTCGCGCGATATGATGCTCGCGCCCGTTTCCTTCTCGATCACCTTGGCGTTCTCGTCGAATGTGCCGAACAGATCGGAAAGCTGCTCGATGCTTTCCACCTCAATACCGATCTCGCTGATGCCTGTCTCCAAACCCTTTAGTCCTCCAAAATCACGGCTCTGCCGA
>CAYNFL010000217.1:0-3155 GCA_964396465.1 uncultured Christensenellaceae bacterium | reverse complement strand
TTCGTATGGATATATACAACCGCTTTCATCATACTTCCGTCGATGCTGAATATCGCGTGATGGGATACCACTTTAGCGTCCTCAGGCACCGCTTTCTGCGCCTCGTTGTACGCGGCCTCCTCGATATATACGTTCAGTGCGTCAAAGTCCTTTGGTTCCTCTGTGAGCGTCACTTCGCTGTACTCGTACTCCGTAATATATACGGGTAAAAAAAGCCCGATATTGATTCTATCCACAACGCGCGTATCATACTCATCAAATTCGCAGGCCGGCCCCAGCTTTGAACTGTCCGCCCCCAGCGATATCACGCGCTGCCGGTACGTACGCCCCGTAGGCACGCGCACCTGCGTATAGATCGATGACATTGCGCTGCCGGCGTACCACACGCTGCCGGTCACCTCGCCGCGCGCCGCGAACATCATTCGCGGTTTGCCCGCGTCCCATACGAGCCCGGAAATCAGCACATCGCCCGCGCGTACGGTGTCGCCCTCTTTCACCGCGGCCCTGCCCGTAAGCGGCACCAAGCGCTCGATCATCGCGTCCTTGGTGGCGATGATGTTTTGCGGCGTGTTTTCATCGTACACCTCGGGTGCCATATCCGCCTTAACCACCTTGACGAGCGCCACGACGCCATCGACGCGAACATCGATCCACGCGAATTCCTCATGCGCGATGAGCAGCTTTACGCCTGCGCCGTCCTCGTCGATGCCGCCCTTCCACGCGCCCGGCGCGATGCCCATACCGGCAAGCTCCGTTTTAAGCGTTTTGGCCTCGCGGTAATCGAGCCCGTCCACGCGCACGTTCCAGACAAACATGGATGCAATGAATATTCCCGCCGCCACCAGCGCCAGACCGATGAGCAGCGCCATGCGCAGCGTGAGCCTGCGCAGCAGGAAGGGCAGCCCGCCCTGCCTCTCCACGGTCACCGCATACTTTTCCGGCACGGCCCGCTTCAGCTTGCGGTACCCTTGCGCGGTCACCTCCGCCTTCAACACGGTATACGATACGCGCTTTACGCGCCGCGCGTCCATACCCATCTCCGCGGCGAGGTTTAAAAACCGCTCGAGCGAGAGGCCTTCCACGCGTATCATAACATATCCCGATAGAAATTGCCATATTCTCATCCGGCCGCCGCCCCTTACGATTTATCAAAGCGCACGCATCCGATACTGCCGCGCACCGCAACGTTTTCCTTGCCCAGCGTTTCCAGCTCCAGCCCCTCGCCCTCGATCACGATGATAAATTCCCCCGCCGCAAGGCGCACTTTTTTTTGCGTATACTCTAATACGCTGCGATAGTTTTCGATGCGCGCGTGCGTATCGTCGAGCGCCGTGAGGCGTACGCTGCCCGCCGCCTCAGGCGCCATATCGAGCTTTTTAAGTACCTTTTTGGGTATGCCCTTAAAACCCATGGGCGTGTTTCCTCCCGCCGGTTCATCCTTAATAATTATGCGAATGGAAAAAGAAAAAGAAGGACACCTTGATGATGCCTTCCCCCGTATATCACACAGCGGCGTAGACCCCGCGCGCCCTGTTTCAAGCGCTGCCCGTTCATCGCCGCTGTGAACTATTAAATATGAAGTTGCCGCAAGTTCCCGTTATTAATATTATCGGTAAACGGCAGGGCGAACTTTAGCGGTTTTTGTCGAAAGTACAGCATGAGGCGTTTGGCCTTGCGGATTGGCCGAGAGCCCTCTGAGGTATACCGGGTATATACTGGGTAATATTTAAAAAAAATGTTGACAAACGGAAGTACTCGATGTAGTATAGCTCTATCAGATAGAACTCTGTGTAATAGTGCACTATTCGCTTGAGCACTATCTGGAAGAGTAATCAGAGGAAGGGGTACGCATGATCAACAGCGATATTATCCGAGGCCATCTGGATGCCATCATCCTGCGCCTGATACTCGAAAAAGACCGCTACGGCTATGAGATCAGCAAAGAGATCAGCCAGCGCACGTCGAATCAGTTCCAAATCAAGGAGGCAACGCTCTACGCGGTGTTCCAGCGCCTCGAAAAGAAGGAGCTCATCACCTCGTACGAGGGCGACATCTCGCTGGGCGGCAGGCGGCGGTATTACAGCATCACGCCCTTAGGGCGTGCGTTCTTCCGCGAGGAAGTCGAGGAGTGGCGCAAAACCAAAGAGATCATCGATATTTTTATGGAGTTGGAGGAGCGGAAATGAAAACCATTCAGGAGCATGTGGACGCGCTGTTTCGGGAGATACCCGACAGCGAGCGCAAAGACGCGCTGAAGCGCGAGATTGTAGAAAATCTGCAGGAGAAGGTGCGCGACCTGATCGCGCAGGGCAAAGCTGAGGAGGACGCGATCAACCGCACGATCGTAGAGTTTGGGGACATCAGCGATATCCGCGACGAACTGCGCGCGCAGCAGCAGCAGCCGCTTACGCGCAGCGCAGCGGGATACCACTTGGGTTTTTCCATCGTGGGCAGCCTGCTCATCATCGGGCTTGTGGTGTTCATCAACCTGTACATCACGCCGCAATTCCTGTGGTGCGTATTCCCGGTATTCGGCGTGCTGTGGTGGCCGCTCACCGCGTTCTTCCGCTGGCTGCGGTTTAAAAAATAACCGGATATGGCCTCCGCGCGGAACTTTCGGAGGCCGTTATTCTTTAAGAATCGAGGCAAACATATGAAAAGCTACGCTTTCCCCTTTGCGTTCACGGGGGCTGTGTTGATTGCGGCGCTGCTCGCCGTGACGAACCTCATCACCTCGCCGGGCGTGCTCTGGTTCGTCTGCGCGCTGCCGCTGCTGGCCGGCTGGCCCGCGGGCGTTTACCTGCTGAAAAGAAAGCGGTATACGGCGTTTTCGCTCGCGTATAGCTTGCTCATTATCGCGCTGCTCGCGGCGCTCAACCGGGTTGTCACGCCGGGCACGCTCTGGTTCGCCTACGCGGTTCCGCTCGTGCTGCTATGGCCCGCGTGTATGCTGTTTAAAGGCAAAATGCTCAGGTTCCCCTTCGCGCTGCTGCTCAGCGTATTCATTACCGTTTACTGCGTGCTCATTAACTTTTGGCTCACGCCGGGCCGCATATGGGCAATCCATCCGATATTCGCCGCGCTGTGGTGGCCGCTCAGCCTCTACTTTACCGGCAAAGGGTATTACAAGGGGTTCTCCGTGGCGGGCGCGATGA
>CAYNFL010000216.1:0-3393 GCA_964396465.1 uncultured Christensenellaceae bacterium | reverse complement strand
AGTTGCGCTGAATACCGAAGGCAACACAACACTGACTCTGACAAATGACGAAACTGTGGATCTGACAGGTATCAATATCAATGGCAGAAAACAAATACTTTTAAACGATCATACCTTGAAGCTTACTGGACAGTATGCCATATCAAAAGAAGCAGTTCTTGATATTAAACCAGGTGAAGGATTTAGTAAGGGTATTATCGACTTGAGCGAGCTTAGGTTTGATACCACCCAAGCACCAGCTGATGTCACCGAATTGCCGCTTGTTGAAATAAGAAGCGGGGTTGCCATTATAGAGCCCAAAACCGCAGATAATATCGGAGTGCAAGAGTTTCCGGGCGTCCTGACAGCTATTATCCTTAACTCTGCCGAATAGCCCGAAAAGCGCGCATAGATATTAGGTTTAGAACGTCAAATAAACGGTTATATACATGTATAGTCAATGAAAAAACAAGATAAATGCTTTAGGAGGTCACTATGAAAGAGGTTCAAACAAGTTTGAAAGCATATTTTAATTCGCTTTCGTTCTACCGCGGCTTGATGGCTGTAGACTTCGTTGTATACGGTTTGGGATTTGTACTTTTGATTGTCGGTTCATTTGTGAGTGTGGTCAATGAAGCGTTCGTAAATCTAGGCATAATTTTGTTTTGGGCGGGCCTAGTTTTCGGATTTGCAAAAAAAGATGATATCGGTCTTACAATTGGGTTAAGCGCGTATATGCTTTTCTTTCTAGTTATGTTTATACTGTATTTAGCCGGAGCATTTTACGTACATTTCTTTGCTTTCGGTACTTTGTGCCATGTAATTATTGCATTGTTACTGCTCATTTCGACCATTCGTGGTTCGGATTATTACAAACGATATCAGCAGAACAAGCAGTTAGCCATACAAGCCAATGCTGCACAGGTAGCTATGGTAGCCCAGAAAGCACAATCAATATTTTGCGCATCGTGTGGCAAGCCGCTCGGTACAGACTCCGTTTTCTGCCCAACATGCGGCGCAAAGCAGGCGGACAAAAAATTCTGTCCAAAATGCGGTACAGAGGCGGCGGGAACGGCTGTTTTCTGTTCCAAATGTGGAGTAAGCATGTGACTATTTAGCAGTTGGCTTAAAAGCTGTTTTCAAGTAGGGCAAGGGATTTATTATTGTACTCGAAAACTTTTATGATTGGACACTATAAAATTCAGTGATACGAGATAAGAAATGGCAGGGTTGTTGTCCAGACAGGATGGCATGAATCTTAAAGTAGTAGACTCTATATATCTCCTTTGTCTGCTCATGAAATTACTACAACCGCTGATGCAAAACGAAGCATTTCCTCAATACCCGTTTTAAAATATACAACCTCCGGTCAGGCGCTTATATCCCACGTTCCTCCCGGAGGTTGTACAAAGTTCAGATCACGGGCGCTTAATTACTGTTAAGCCTGTTTATATATTTTGTACTAATGGCAGATTATCAATCGCATATTCCATACTGCTTACCTTCTCGTTTATCTGATCTGCGACTCCAAGATCATACGCCAAATCAAGAATCGTATATTTGTTTCTGACCTCTTTGGTACGTGATATCAAAAGCCATCTTTGACGGGTTCCTTGCAGGCATTCATTACGGCCGGATGTTCGAATTTCGACGTGATGATATGCCTGCCCTTATCTTTGTTCATGTACGCGGTGCCCTTGAACACCCAGTTATCCGGTCCGTGCCTCCCGACGTAATACTGTAACGCCAATCATTTATCAATAGCTTTAAAGAATCGGGATTAAAAGTTAATTGATTCGCGGAAACTGAATGCTAAAATAGAAGCGTAATACTCATACCGGCAGCATAAAAGCAAGGGGGAATCACGTATGGATTTAAGCGCATGGCTAAGCGGCAACAAGAATAAAATATCGTCCGCTTTGGTTGAAAAAATCCGGGAAAGTATACTCGAAAATAAAGCGCTCTGCTTTGCAACGCGTACCCAAGTGATCGGGGCTCTCAAAGACCTGCGTTCTTTGGTGTTGCCCGGAATCTATGAGCACGAACCTGTCAGCCAGACGGAGCTTAAAGCCGTAATCAATGAAAAGATCGCCCGCACGGCCGCCGGCCTTTGCGCTGCTGTCAAAAGTATACTTGTGCGCGAGTGCAACGAAACGGGCGAGGCCGCATGCATCGAGAAAGCGGAGCGCGTTACTGCAAAGGTAATCGAAGGCCTGCCGGGTATCCGAAGCGCGCTGGATGCCGATATCCGCGCGGCATACGAGGGCGACCCCGCAGCCAAATCGTATGAGGAGATCATATTAAGCTATCCCTCTTTGGAGGCGGTCGGTATCTACCGAATCGCCCACCTGATTGACAGCTTTGGCGTACCCGTCATCCCGCGCATCATGACGGAATACGCGCATAAAAATACCGGCATCGATATCCACCCCGGCGCAAAGATCGGAAGCAGCTTCTTTATCGACCACGGCACGGGCGTCGTCATCGGGGAAACCTGCACGATAGGCGATAACGTAAAGCTCTATCAAGGCGTCACGCTGGGCGCAAAAAGCTTCCCGCTTGACGCGCAAGGGCATCCCATCAAGGGTATCAAGCGGCATCCGGATATTGAGGATAACGTCGTTATCTATGCGGGGGCAACCATACTCGGCCCCGTCACGGTTGGGCACCATAGCGTCATCGGCGGCAACGTATGGCTGACAGAACCCGTGCCGCCGTATTCCACTGTGTTCAACGCGCAGCCCGCGCCGGTAATTAAACCGATTTGACTGGGGTGCAGCCCGCGGTGAATCCGGTCGCCGTTAAACTGAAACTTAAAAATCCTGCTCAGACATGCCGGAACCCTTTTTCCGGCTCAGTTCGTCAAGCATGTTGTAAACGGATACTATCCCAAAATCCATTCCTTGTTCTTTTCCGGCCGCGCGTCCATCTCGGCCTTTTTTGCCTCGAAACCGGCTTTACCCATCAGCGCGAAGGTGGCCTTCTTGCCCTCCTCCACGCCCGGCTGGTCAAATGCGTTAATGCGCAGCATCTCTCCCGCATAGGCCGTCGCCATTTCGAAGAAATAGAGCAGTGCGCCCACGGTGTACTCATCTACCTTGGGAAGCGTAATGGTGACATTGGGCCTGCCCGCTTTGCAGAGCGCGTACTCCGTCGCGCTGCGCTCCGCCTCCAAAAGCTGACCGAATGTCTTTCCTGAAAGAAAGGCAATATCGTCCACGTACTCAAACGCCACAGGAATCTCAATATCGCGGCGGAACTTTTCCACTTTGAGGAACGTGACGATTTTGTCGAACGGCCCCTCGGCAAAAAGCTGTATCTGCGAGTGCTGATCCGTCACGCCGAGCGCTTTGACCGGGGTCTGCCCCGCAAACACCTCTTTGCCATCTGCGCCCGTGCGCTTGCCCAAGGATT
>CAYNFL010000215.1:0-3398 GCA_964396465.1 uncultured Christensenellaceae bacterium | reverse complement strand
ACGCCGACGCCATCGGAATGCCCGTCGGGAGAATGCTCGTAAGGATATTTGGTTGTTTAAAAACGGGGCTGCAACCGCAGCCCCGTTTCATCGTTTAACGCATACGCTTTGATTTTAACGCCTGCTTCTTTACGGCCTTGTCACCGTAATATAAAACTCCTTCACCGCGCCCGACTGCGCGACCACGGTGACGCGCACCACGGCGCTCTGCCCGTTTGCGAGCGCCACCTTCTTGGACGATCTCTTCGCGCCGTCGAAGTAAACCGCCGCCTTGTAGCCGAGCGCCT
This sequence comes from uncultured Christensenellaceae bacterium, assembly GCA_964396465.1. Lineage (GTDB taxonomy): Bacteria > Bacillota > Clostridia > Christensenellales > SZUA-584 > JAEWCC01. The sequence continues at coordinate 3,111 of CAYNFL010000215.1, read as the reverse complement.
TGGCGGAGAGCGTGACGGAACTTTTATTCGCGGGCAGCGTCACGGTATAGCTCACGACGCCTGCGTTGTACGCGGGCGTCAGCGGAGCGCTCCTCGAATTCGTTTTAAGGTATTTAAGCCCGGTATTCGTGGACGGCGCGCGCACGACCGTGATCGTATAAGTTTTCCTCGCGCCCGACTGCGCCTTGACCGTGAGCGTCACCTTCTTCGATCGCCCGTTGCTTAAACTGACCGACTTGGATTTGAACGATGCTTTGGCAAGCGGGGTCGCCACGGTATCGAGTATCCGCGCTCTCTTGGTGTTTTCGTCCAGCGTCAACACATAGCTTGTGACATTCGGGTCGAACGCCCGGTCGAACCAACCCGCGGTAGAAGTGAGCGAGGCCAGGTTGTTGTTCGTGGACTTGGCGCGCGATATCGTGAACTTATAGGTTTTCGATTTTTTGCCGAGTTTGACCTTGACGCTGACCGTTTTGCTCTTGCCGTTCGCGAGCGATAATGTATAGCTCGAGACAGCTTTGCCCGCGATCGTCATCGTTGCGCCGTCAAATTCCCTGACGGGCGTGAGCGTGACGCTCTCCTGATATTCGCCGAGTGCGATCTTGTATTTGTAGTAGGTGCTTGTAAACGCCCTGTTCAGCGTCCCCAATGATACGCCGATGCCGGAAAGATACGGCGTCTGCGCCTGCGCCGACCAGTTCGCGGTGTAGCCCCTGTTGCCCGTCGAGCCTGCGGGAACGGTCACGGTCATGGTAGGGCCGGGCAGGCCGGTCCCCGTCCACCCCGCAAAGTTATATCCGCTCATCACGGGGTTATTGAGTGTGAAGGCGTCATTGATGGTATAGCCGCCCGGGTTGGATGCCGAGCCGCCGTTGTAGTTATACGAGACGCTATAGGTGGCGATGGTCCAGTTCGCGGTGTATGCCCGGTTGCCCGTGGAGCCCGCGGGAACGGTCACGGTCATGGTGGGGCTGGCAAGGCCGGAACCCGTCCACCCCGCGAATACGTAACCCGCTCTCGCGGGATTGCTGAGCGTAATCGCGCTGCCTGTCGAATAGCTTGCCGGATTAGACGCGTAGCCACCATTATAATTGTAAATGATCGTATACACGTTGATCCACTTTGCGTAGAGTGAGATATCGCTGGTGACAATGTATGGAAACGCCGCGGGTACGGTTAGCGCGGAATCGGTATACCATCCGCCGAAGCTGTAATTGGTTTTAGACACGGCGGGCGCCGAGGCGATGTTATCGCCGTGGTTCCCCGTCCAGTCGGGTACGGCGCTGCCGCCGTTCGACTCAAATTTTACGGTACAGGTTTGAGGCGCAGGCGGCGGGTCGTCGAGCACAACGTAATTAATCGCAACGTAAGCGTATTGCCCGGCGAAATATATCTTGTGCCACGTAAAGCTGCTTCCGGTGGCCGCGCTGGCCTGCACGACTTCGATGCGCGCCTTGTCGGGAAGATTACCAAGTATATTGGTGGTATTGATTATGGGCGCGCTGCGCACCTTGAGCGGTGTAGAATCGTTGAGCTTGACGGATGCGTTGGTATGGTCGGGCGTGGCAACCGCTGTCAGCGTCGGCCTCGTGTAGGCTTGCGTGGTGATGTCCGTGCCGGGGTAGTAGAACTTAAGTATCTGATCGTAGTATTTTACGGTCTCATCTCCGTATCCTGCGCGCTGCTCCGCGCCGCGCTGGGAGAGGCCCACACCGTGGCCAAACCGCCGCTGCGAGAGGTTGAAGCCTGCCACGTCGCTTACTGTTGCAGGCTCGATCATGAACACGCCGAGCGGTTGAAAAAATGAAACATAAGTGGTTACCTTATCAGCGCTTGTGCCATCCAAATAGCGCAAATCGATGTTCGATATCGTTACCGTATAAGACGCGCCGCCCACCGTTACGGTGAAAGTACCCGTTGCCCCGGTCATGTCCACACAGTAGTTGGTGTCGGGCACACTGTCGCCGTTTAAATCCTGAGTTAGGCTGTGGTCTTGGCTGCCATCCGTGTCATAGGGCGGCGTCGTATTAAAACTCGTTATACCGGTCAACAGAAAACCGTTAATGTCAGTAACGCCGTAAGCCGCAAGCTGGTCGCTGTTGACAATGCACTACTTGATATATGCGATGGCGAGCGCTGCGTTGGGTTGGGTGTCGATATAATTATCGGATGTGGTCGTAGTATAAACACCAAGCAAAGTTTCCAAGTTAGATGCAGGCAAGAATATCGTTTCAAAAGGCGTGAATGCATTGGCTGTATCGTAAGGGTCGGCAACGATCGTATAGTATGGCCAATTAGCGCTGGCGGCGCTGCCCCAGCGGTGGTACGGAATGTCCGTCCAGCCGCCGTTGGAAGCGCTGTAATAGCAGTCGATCATACTGCCGCCAAAAGTGAGCACCTGCCCCGCGGTGGCGGTCACCGCAACAAGCGCGTTGGCCGCAGTGGGGGAATATCCTTTGTACACTTGATCCTTTGAGGAAGTGTCGGTAAAGTCGTAGTTATCGCTGCTGCCCATACGCTTCGCCGCGTAGTTGCGCGCGGCTACTGCCTGCGCCTTGAGCGCTTCCAAAGGGAAGGAATCGTTCATCTCGTAAGGCACCACGCCGCAGACGTAGTCCTCAATGAAAATATGGTTTATCGCCTGAATGTTTGAACCGTCGATCAGAAATTCCATATCGCCGAGGTATACGCACAATTTTCCGTATAGCGCGTTGTTCATCCAAATGAAATTGTTGCGGCCGCTGGTGGGCGCGCGCTGTATCAGCTTGATCGACGCGCCGCTGGCAATCAGCGTTGCGCCGCAGTACATATTCAGGGTGCCGCTTTCGAGATTGACGGTGTACTGGTCCCGCTCGAGTGCGGTGGCGGTGTCGCCCACGGTATAGTTGCCATCCACAAAGAAGGGCAGCGAAGCGGTTTCTTCCACGGAAAGCTTCACGCGGACGATGCCCTCGCCCGCTGCGTGCGCGCTTTGCGCATAAGGGATCGCGGAGGCTGTCAGTATCACGGCAAGAATCATCGCTAATTTTTTACGCATTATTCTCCTGTCCGATGGCGGAATCCTTTGCAACATCTGTAATACATATGTAAAATAAAAGTAATATATACGCT
>CAYNFL010000214.1:0-3432 GCA_964396465.1 uncultured Christensenellaceae bacterium | reverse complement strand
ACTCTCGCCGCTCCTTCCGGCATCTATTCGTTTATATTTGTTCTGTATTTATTTTCGGTTGTTGCTGCATGCGGATTGGGTATCTATTTATCGGTTAAAGCCGCTCTTTACCGTAAAAGGGATTCCGTATTCTTCCTGGCGGGGATGCTGTTTATTACCTCGGGAGCGCTGATTGATATGCTCATCTATGTGCGGATCATCACAATAAGCTATATTCTTACGATGGCGCTGTGCGTGTTCATCGTGTTGCAGGTCATTTTGCTCGCAAAAAGATATGCGGAAGCATTTTATCACACTACGCTTTTAACAAACGAGCTGCAAACTTCATTGGATAAGCTCAATAATACCGAAACCGCATTCATGAGCGCGCAGATGAAGCCGCATTTTCTGTATAACGCGCTGACCGCGATTGCAGAACGGTGCGAGTCGGACCCCAAGGACGCGGGAAGGCTGATCATATCGCTGTCTAAATATTTGAGGCGGACGCTGGATTATGATAATCTTCGCAGTATGGTTCCGCTAAAAAAGGAATTGGAGCTTGTCAACGCTTACACCTCCATTGAAAGTGCGCGATTTCCCAATATTGAGGTCGTTTTCAATTTGCCGCATCCGCTTCCGGCGTTGCTTCTGCCCCCGCTGACATTGCAGCCGCTTGTCGAAAACGCCGTCAAGCACGGATTGCGCAAGTATAAAGGGGGCGGGCGTGTCATTGTCAGCGCGAAGAAGCAGGAGGATGCCATCGTCTTTACTGTGGAAGATAACGGGATCGGCATTCCAGATAATGTTTTGAAAAACCTGATTGTATTGCCGAGCGGCAGCAATAGCATCGGGCTTTATAATATCAACGCGCGCCTGATTCGCCTGTATGGAAACGGCCTTATTATCAGCAGCAAAAGCGGAATCGGCACAAGCGTCAGCTTTGAGATTCCCTTGAAAAAGGAGGATTGGCATGCTGAAGATCATCGCGGTGGATGATGAAAGCACCGCGCTCAAATGGTTCCATCGCATCGCCTTAAAAAATCCTGCTGTTTCAGTGGAAGGGGAGTTTCTGTACGCGGAAGACGCAATTGCGTTTATCAGGAAGCACCCGGCGGATGTCGCGTTCATTGATATTGAAATGCCGGAGATGAGCGGCCTTGAGCTGGCCGAGCGCCTGATGGATATAGACCCGATGATTAAAATCGTGTTCATTACCGCGTACAACCAGTACGCGCTGGACGCCTTTCGGGCGCATGCCATCGGGTATCTGTTAAAGCCGCTTGACAGCGAAGAGTTCGCGGAACAGATCGCGCTATTGAATAGCCGATATGCGCAAATGCCCGTGAAAAGCAGCGGTTCAATGCTGTATGTCAGATGCTTTGGACAGTTTTCCGTGAGTACGGAAGCGAAGGAAGCGTCAATCCGATGGAAGACTGCCAAGTCCGAGGAATTATTCGCACTGCTGATTCATCATCAAGGAAAAGTAAAACCTAGAGAAAGCCTGACGGAAACGCTTTGGCCGGAGCTGGATCCGAAGAAAGCAGCCAATCTGTTCCACGTGACCTGCACGTATCTTCGAAATACGCTGGCCGATTTAGGATTTCCTCATCTGCTGCTGCGCGGACTGGACGGGTATATGCTCAATACCGACCTCATAAATTGTGATTTGTTCAGTTTCAAGCTTATGGCTCAATCCATTTCGGCACAGCAAACGGATAAGCTCAAGGAGGCGTTGGCCTTATATTCCGGTGAGTATCTTGAAGACAAGGCTTACGAGTGGGCGCTCGGCACACGTGTACAGCTAGAATCCTGTTTTAAGAACATGCAATATCATTTATCTGATGAATATTCCGCTGCGAATCTATACGAAAAAGCCTGCAATGCATTGGAACAGATTCTACGATATGACACTTGCGATGAAGAAGCGGTTACCCGGCTTATTAAAATGAGAATAAGCGCAGGAGATAACGCAGCCGCGGCGAAAACCTACAGCCAATATGAGAGCGCTGTAAAAGCGGAGCTTGGCGTGCAGCCATCCGATAAGCTAAAGGAATTATTAACATTGGCCTGTCCCCAAAGACCCAGTTAGATTGTACAGCGCATGTACAGCATCTGTATACTATGAATCTGAAACCGGCGCCTCCCAGTTCATACTGCGCTTTACCGCTTTGCGCCACCCGCTCAGCAGTTTTTCACGCTTGCCCGCTTCCATCTGCGGCATATATGTAACATCGATACTCCACAGCTTTTTTATCTCCGCCGTATCCTTCCATATCCCCACCGCAAGGCCCGCAAGATACGCGACGCCCAGCGCGGTCGTCTCTCTTATCTTTGGACGGTTCACCGGCTTATTTAATACATCCGCCTGAAACTGCATCAGAAACTGATCCCTGCTGGCGCCGCCGTCCACATTCAGCGCGCCCAGTTTTATGCCGCTGTCCTTCTCCATCGCTTCCACCAGCTCAAGGCTCTGGTACGCAATCGATTCCTGCGCGGCGCGGATGATATGCTCGCGCTTGGTACCGCGCGTGATCCCGACGATACAGCCGCGCGCGTACATGTCCCAATAGGGCGCGCCGAGGCCGGTGAACGCGGGCACGAGGTATACCCCGTCCGTATCATTCACCTTCTGCGCGTAGTATTCCGCGTCGCGGCTCTCCGCGATAAAGCGCATTTCATCGCGCAGCCACTGTATGACCGCGCCTCCCACGAACACGCTGCCTTCCAGCGCGTACTGCACCTTGCCGCCAAGGCCGATCGCGATCGTGGTCAGCAACCCGTTTTTACTGTCCACCGGCTTATCCCCGGTATTCATGAGCAGAAAGCATCCCGTGCCATAGGTGTTTTTGGCTTCGCCGCCCGCAAAGCAGGTCTGCCCGAACAGCGCCGCTTGCTGGTCCCCCGCGATGCCCGCGATGGGGATTTTAACCCCCTGCACCGCAGCATGGCCGTATACCTCGCTGCTGCTGCATACGTTTGGCAGCATCGCGCGCGGTATATCCAGCGCATGCAGCATCGTGTCGTCCCAATCGAGCGTTTTGATGTTGTATATCATCGTCCTTGACGCGTTCGTGTAATCGGTGACGTGCCGCGCACCGTCCGTGAGCTTCCAGACGAGCCAGCTGTCCACAGTGCCGAACAGGATTTCTCCACGCTCCGCGCGCTCCCTCGCGCCCTCCACATGGTCGAGAATCCACTTGATCTTTGTACCGGAGAAGTACGCGTCCGGCACAAGCCCAGTCGCCTCCTTAATATGGGCAGCAAGCCCCTGTTCTTTGAGATCATCGGTGATTTCCGCCGTCCTGCGGCATTGCCATACAATCGCGTTATAAATCGGCCTGCCCGTCTGCTTGTCCCACAGTATCGTGGTTTCACGCTGATTCGCGATCCCGATGGCGGCGATTTGCTTGATATCAATGCCGCTCTTTGTGATGACCTCCATCATTACGGCAT
>CAYNFL010000213.1:0-3445 GCA_964396465.1 uncultured Christensenellaceae bacterium | reverse complement strand
CGTTGCTCCCGTCGGCCCTGTTTCGCCTGTCGGCCCTGTTTCACCTGTCGGTCCTGTCGTCCCTGTCTCCCCGGTTGGCCCTGTCGGCCCCGTCTCTCCTGTCGGCCCTGTCGGCCCTGTCTCTCCCGTTGGCCCTGTCGGCCCTGTCGGCCCCGTTTCGCCGGTCGGCCCCGTTGCTCCCGTCGGCCCTGTTTCGCCTGTCGGCCCCGTCAGCGATGCGCCCGTTGCTCCCGTTGCGCCTGTCGGCCCCGTCAGCGATACGCCCGTTGCCCCCGTTGCTCCCGTTGCGCCTGTCGGCCCTGTCGGCCCGCCCGGAGTACCCGGAGCGCCTGTCGCACCCGTCGCGCCCGTCGGCCCCGTTGCGCCTTTTGCGCCTGTCGGCCCCGTCGGCCCCGTCGGCCCGACGTGTCTGTGATGGAACGTCACCGCAAGCTGAGGGTCGCCGCACTGGTTATTGGAGCTTAAAAACAAAGCAAGCCCCGGCCGGCGCGACTCGCCTGTAAGCGCAAGGCCAAAGTTCGGGTAATTGCCCTGTGTCCATCCTCTGGCCAACTCGGTGATATCCGTTTCCACACAGTTCCCCGCACCATGGCAGGAAACCCGGAATGCTCCGGAGACGGGTACGTAAGCAGGCGCGGTATTCCATGTCACGGCCGCATTATCATAATCCGTTAGTATTCGATTTACGCCGATGGCGACCTCATCAGCGCTTTCAATATCATGCAAATGCAGCATCAGTACCGCCCGCGTCAGCTCCGCATCCGGCGGCAGATCCAGATCAAACCGGATCAATGTTCTGCATGCGTCTCTTCTTCTGTATTCAAAACCTACAGCAAGGTATTCACTTTGCGAAAAGTTCTGATTTGCGTACCATTGTGATACGTACGTATCACCTGATGGCTTGAGTAATATCGTCGGCATAGCAAAAAACCCTTCCTTTTGAGTGATAATACATACTATTAAAAAACCGTTTCATTGGTGACATATCAGTTTGCTTTCACAGTAGTGTAAATGGCTTGACATCTCTCACGTTTATCGCCTCACGGTTTGGTTTAACTGCGCCGCTTTTTGCATACTCAATGGATACCTGCCCTTCTTCCCGCGCAAACTACATGTATCGAATGCTGCCGGAAGGAGGGGAAAAATGGACGCACCGCGAATAAAGGTGGATTGTACGGTAGACAACTGCAAGTTTAATCATCAGCACCTGTGCCATGCGCGCAGCCTGAAGGTGGACGCGATGGGCGGCCACCACGCGGATACGAGCGACGGCACCTGCTGTTCCACATCTATCGACAGCCACGACTGAAAAGCGCGCACCAAAGCAAAACGGATTCCCCGTTTCGTTTGATTGTATGATAATCGGCGGATGGACGCGCGCAGCCCCGCGCAAACTAGAAACGGCGAACGTTTGTTGAAAGGGGATGAATATATGGAAGCGCCGAAAATGCGCGTAAAATGCGGTGTTGAAAACTGCAAGCACAATCAGGGGCGCATGTGCCACGCGGGAGACCTTGAGGTAAACGCGATGGGCGACCGCAACGCGCAGACGAGCGACGGTACAAGCTGCCGCACGTTTATCAACAAGTATTGAGGCAAGCTGTAAACATTTCTGACGCAAACGCAGACCGGCAGGCGCCTGTGCGCCAAACGCGAAGGGGGCAGCGCCTCCTCCGCGTTTTTAATTGCGTTTTAAAAAACAGGCGTATAAGTTTATCCTTTTGCGCTGTGAACGGTGCACAACGTAATTATAAGTCAATCCGCATTTTTTATATTGTATACTTTTATAATGCGTGAACGGCAGTATACCGATGCGCCATACCGTAAACCGAAAAGCCGAATGCGATTGAGCAAAAACTGATCATGCGGTTCGCTTTTTTAAAATGCCATGAATCTGTTTGCAAAATAAAAGCAGAAACGTACCCAAGCAGCACGTTGCTGCCTGTATGAAAAAGCTCCGTCCAATATTTTTAGACGTAACGATTTCGCGTGTGAATTGCGTGCGCTTCTCAGCGCAGGCAGTAGCCGCCCAACGTACTCAGCGTTTCCTTCTCCTTCAAGATCACGTCGTAAAGGCTGATGCCCAGCGCGTTGCACAGCGATACGAGGTAGAACAGCGCACCGCCGATCTCATCCTCCACCGTCGCGCGGCAATCGTTGCACAGCTCGCCCTTCAGCTGTGTAGAAAGCAGCCCCTGTAGCTTCTCCACGCTGGCCTCGCCCGGAAAAGACTGCTTTTTACCGTCGATACCGATGCAGCCGCAATGCGTGACCGCTTTCGCCACCGCACGGTTCACGCGCGCTGTGCTCGTCTGCACCTTGGACAGTATGTCCAAAATGCTTCGGTTGCGCACCAGCAATTCATTCACCACGTCCTGAAAGTCTTCCACGAGTATGTCGTTGATCGAGTCGCCCATATACGCCCCTTTCGTCCCTCATCTCTATGCCTATATTATATATCGCGCCCTGCATTTGTCAAAGACTGAATTTTGTCGGTTTATAAGAAAACCCGTTTGCCGCAGCTTCAGCGGCATAACGCCGCCCTCAATACTCGATGCCTCTCCTGGCGGGTTGCCCCCCGGCATAGTAGTGCTTCACTTCGCGCATCTCCGTAACGAGGTGCGCCGCATGAAGCAACGCCTCAGGCGCGTCCCTGCCCGTCAGCACGATCTCCGTCCCGCCGCGCCGCCGTATGATATCTAAAACCTCACCTGCCGTAAGTATGCCGCAGCCAATAGCGCCCAGCGCTTCGTCAAGTATGAGCAGGTCAGCGCTGTCCAGCCAGCGATTGATCACAGCAAGGGCTTGTCGGGCTTCCTCCCGCGCCTGCACTTTTTCATCCGGCGTCATGTCACGGAAAAACTTTTTACACGTTGATACGCGCAGCAACTCCACGCCGAGCTTTTGCAGCGGCGTCACTTCGCCCGATTCCTGCCCCTTCAAAAACTGCGCGAACTTGACGCAAAGCCCCTGCCCCGCCGCGCGCGCGGCAAGCCCGATGGCCGCGGTTGTTTTGCCCTTGCCGTCCCCCATGTAGAGCTGCACATAAGACTCCTCCATAGCGCCTCCGTCAAGGCCAGCATACCATACGGTGCGGCCGGGTTCAATATTCTGTAGGCAGCGCACGCGTTTTATGCTATACTGTGTCCGAAAGGAAACGCCATGGCTTTGACATTCATACCGCTTTTTTCCGGTTCCTCGGGCAACGCTTCGCTCGTGTGCTCTGCGCGCACCAAGATACTCATCGACGCGGGGCTTTCGGGCAAACGCATCGAGGAAGCGCTTCACAGCATCGGCGAAGACATCCGCGACATACGCGGCATACTCATCACGCACGAGCATACCGACCATGTCGCGGGCGCGGGCGTGCTCTCGCGCAAGCACGGCATCCCCGTATTCGCGACCGGCCCCACGTGGGAAGCCGCAAACGGCAAGCTCGGCAGCG
>CAYNFL010000212.1:0-3461 GCA_964396465.1 uncultured Christensenellaceae bacterium | reverse complement strand
GATACGGGCGGGCGCGTGGACCGTTTCAATAAAAGATACGGTATCAAATAACCGCTTTTGGTTTTCGCAGACCGGTTCTCGGTCTGTTTTAATTTATGGGGTTCCCTGCTCGAAACGCGGTTGGCGATTCAGCATCGGGCGGGGGCAATCGATGAAGGGCAAACGCCCGAAAGAGAGCAGATATCGATGAAAAGATGCAATATCGGCGGACAAGGGGTTTTGGAAGGCGTCATGATGCGCTCGGATACGAAAGCGGGTCTCGCGGTACGTAAAGCGACGGGCGAGATCGTATTCGAAAAGGAGAGCGTCTCTTCCGCAGCGAAGAAAAACTGGTTTACAAAGCTGCTGTTCGTGCGCGGCGTCGTCTCGTTTGTGGATATGATGGTGTTCGGCGTCAAAATCGTCACAAAATCCGCCAAGCTCTACGGCGAGGAGGATGAAGAGGAATATAAACCCTCCCGCTTTGAAAACTTCATCGCAAAAAAAACGGGCAAGAACGCGATGGATATCGCGATGTCGTTCGCGGTGGTCATCGCCCTCGCGCTAGCCATCGGAATATTCTTCATACTGCCCAATGTATTGGCCAGCCTGATCCGGCATCTGCTGTACGGAGAGGCGGAGCTAAATGCCTCCATGCAATTTATCATGAACCTGATCGACGGCGGAATCCGTATGCTGATATTCATCGGCTACGTGCTCGCGATTACGTTGATTAAGGACATTAAGCGCGTGTTCATGTATCACGGTGCGGAACACAAAACGATCAACTGTTTCGAGCATGAAGAAGCGCTAACTGTTCAGAATATACAAAAATACAAGACGCTGCACCCGCGCTGCGGCACGAGCTATCTGCTGCTTGTGATGGTGATATCGATACTGCTGTTTTCCATTCTGGGTTGGGGCGGCGCGTGGTATATAAGGATCGGCTTGCGCCTCGCGATGCTGCCCGTCGTGGCGGGCGTGGCGTATGAGTTTTTAAAGTTTGCGGCGCGCAGCGATGCGCTGTTCTTCCGCATCATCCGCTGGCCGGGGCTCATGCTGCAAAAGCTGACTACCGCCCCGCCGGACGACAGCATGGTGGAAGTCGCGATCGTAGCGTTCAAAGCGGCACAGGATGAAATTGATGACGCAGCGCTGCAAGCACTGGCCATTGGGTTTAAACGCCCGGCAAGAACAACAGAAAAAAAGCAGGAGGCAGAAAGCCTGCAGCAGGCGGAAAACATCAAACCATGACAGCAAGAGAAGCATTCGTTTCCGTCGCCCACGATTTAAAATGCGCGAAAATCTCTGAACCGGAAGCCAAGGCAAAAGAAATCGTGGCGCATGCGCTTAATATCGGTTACGCGGATATTTTTTTCTACCGGGATATATCGCCCGAGGATAACGAATTGATCGTCAATATGGCACAGCGGTGCATGAAAGGCGAGCCGGTGCAGTATGTGACGGGCAAGGCGTATTTCCGCCATATTGCGCTTAACGTAACGCCCGATGTATTGATACCGCGCAAGGAGACCGAGCTTACCGCGCAAAAGGCAATCGACCTCATCGCGGCAAACGGCTATGGAGCGGTGCTCGATCTTTGTACAGGCAGCGGCTGCATCGCGATATCGATCGCAAATGAAACAGCGGCGGCGGTTGAGGCCTGCGACGTCAGCGAGAAAGCGCTTACAATTGCGCGGCGCAACGCGCTTGAAAACGGCGCGGCGGTACGTTTTTTTACGAGCGATATGTTCAGCCACATTGAGCGTGTTTATGACCTCATCGTGTGCAACCCGCCCTATGTCAGCGCGGATGAATATGACACGCTAAGCGCGGATGTGCGCAAATTTGAACCGCGTCTCGCGCTTCTGTCAGAAGACGGATTTTCGTTCTACCGCGTCATCGCGCGCAAGGCCGCCCAATTCTTGGCCGAAGGCGGTATGATCGTACTCGAAATCGGCGCAAAGCAGGCAAGAGGCGTTTCAGCGCTGCTCACGCGGGATTTTGACAGCATCGCGTGTTTTAAAGATTATGAGGGGCGGAACCGCATCGTCACCGCCCGTAAAAAGCAGGGTGTGCTATGTTTGAAAAACTGGATGAATGCAAGCGAAGATTCGCGCAGCTTGAAAATGAACTGAGCAGCGCGGAAACACTCGCCAATCAAGAGCTTTACGCGAAGCTCGCCAAGGAACACGCTTCGCTTGCTGAGATCATGTCCCAGTACGAAGCGTACGAGGCCGTGCAGCGCCAGATCGCGGATACCAAATTGATGGCGGAAGACAGCGACGCGGATATCGCCGCGCTCGCGAAAGATGAGCTTGCCGCGCTTCAGAACGAAGAAACGCGTTTAATCGAGGCCATCAGGCTTTTGCTGCTGCCTAAAGACCCGAACGATGATAGAAACGTGGTGCTCGAGATACGCGCGGGCACGGGCGGCGACGAAGCCGCGCTCTTCGGCGGCGATTTGCTGCGCATGTATTTGCGCTATGCCGAGCGCACGGGGTACGGCATCGAGTGGCTCGCGGGGAATATGACCGAGCTGGGCGGTGTCAAGGAGGTTACGCTGCTGATATCGGGCCGCGGCGCATATTCGCGGCTCAAATACGAGAGCGGCGTACACCGCGTGCAGCGCGTACCCGAAACCGAGTCCTCCGGACGCATCCACACCTCGGCCGCGACGGTTGCCGTGCTGCCCGAAGCGCAGGATGTGGACGTTTCAATCAATCCGGCCGATTTGCGCATCGACGTATACCGGTCTTCGGGTCATGGCGGGCAAAGCGTCAATACCACCGACTCCGCTGTGCGCGTCACGCATATCCCCAGCGGCCTCGTCGTCACCTGTCAGGATGAAAAATCGCAGCTCAAAAATAAGGATAAAGCGCTCAAGGTGCTGAAGGCGCGCCTTTTCGACGCCGCCAAACAGGCGCAGGAGAAGGAGATGTCGCAGAACCGCAGGACCCAGGTTGGCAGCGGGGACCGCAGCGAGCGCATCCGCACCTATAACTTTCCGCAGGGCCGCGTCACAGACCATCGCATCTCACTGACGCTTTACCGGTTAGAGCAGTTCCTTGACGGTGATATGAATGAGATGATTGACGCACTGATACTGGATGAAAAAACGAGGGCACTTTCCACACAGGAATAAGAAGGTTTAACTTAACCTTTTTATGATTCTGAGACAATTATCACTCATTTTATATGCGAGTTCAACAAAATGAAGCCGGATTGATTGTTCGGTTTATTTTTATTGTTTCAATGTTTAAAGAGGTAATTAATACTGAATATATTCCGATATTATATATAAAGGCTAAGATGAAGAAGGGTAAGCTTTCTTGGATAAAAAAGTAATACTGATAATTGACGACTCTATGGTCGTGATTGAAATGCTGACCCGTATACTGTCTGACGAATATCGGGTATGTTATTCAACGAACGCAAACAACGGTGTCCCATCCGCAATCCAGTATCAGCCCGATCTGATA
>CAYNFL010000211.1:0-3471 GCA_964396465.1 uncultured Christensenellaceae bacterium | reverse complement strand
TGCCGAGGCAGGGGCAGTCGGTGGAAAGCTGCATTATACAATGGAAGGTAAAAGAAGGCGACAAGGTCGCGGCGGGCGACATACTGTTCGGCTACGAGACGGACAAAGCCACGTTTGAGGAAGCCAGCCCCGCGGAAGGAACGGTATTAAAGCTGCTTGCCGCGGACGGCGACGATGTGCCGTGCCTCAAAACCGTGTGCATCATCGGGCAGCCGGGCGAGGATATCTCCGCGTTAACCCGCGGCGAGGCCGCGCCTGAGCAGGCAAAACCGGGGTCCCCGAAAAGCGAAGCTTTTGAAAAAGCGGAAGAAGCCAAACCTGTCGTCATTGCGAAAGCGGAGGAGGTTGTGCCCGCGTCCACGGCATCGGCGGGCGAAGGCCTCAAGATATCGCCGCGCGCGAGGGCGGAAGCGCAAAGGCAGAACCTCGATATTACAAAGGCGATACCCACCGGCCCGAACAGGCGCGTCATCGAGCGCGACATCGCGGTGCTGGCGGATAAGGGATACAAGGTGACCGCCGCGGTGGCGGCGCAGTACGCGGGCGGCATCGAGGGCAGCGGCCTCGGCGGCGCGGTGACGACGGCCGACCTTGCAAATCCCGCGGCGGCGCAGGCAGCGCCTGCGGGCGCGTATACCGATGTAAAGCTATCGACCGTGCGCAAGGTGATCGCGAAATCGATGCACGCTTCGCTGTCCGAGCTCGCGCAGCTCACACTGAGCGCCAGCTTCGACGCGACGGCGATACTGAATTACCGCGAGCGCGTGAAGCAGAACATGGAAAAGCTCGGCCTGCCCAACATCACGCTGAATGACATCGTGCTCTATGCGGTTTCGCGCGTGCTTAAGAAGCACGCTGACATCAACGCGCATTTTCTGGGAGACGTGATCCGGCAGTTTGCATCGGTGAACTTAGGGCTGGCGGTCGATACGGAGCGCGGGCTGCTCGTGCCCACGATATTCGGCGCGGATACGCTCTCGCTCGCGGAGCTTGCATTGCAGGCAAAGGCCGTTGCGGCGCAGGCGCAGGCGGGCAGCATATCGCCCGATCTGCTCACGGGCGGAACGTTTACGGTGACGAACCTCGGCGCGCTCGGTGTCGAGAGCTTCACACCCGTGATCAACCCGCCGCAGACCTGCATACTCGGCGTATGCAATATCACCTATCGGCTGAACAAGAACGGCGCGGCTTACCCCGCGATGGGGCTGTCGCTGACGTTTGACCACCGCGCGGTGGACGGCGCTCCCGCCGCAAGATTCTTAAAAGACCTGTGCGCGGCGCTCGAAACGTTTGAGCTGATGCTCGTGAATGTAAGGGGGTAAAACGATGGTATACGATCTGATCGTGATCGGCGGCGGCCCGGCGGGCTACCTCGGCGCGGAGCGCGCGGGGCAAGCGGGTTTAAAGGCACTGCTGTTTGAAAAAAGAAGCCTTGGCGGCGTATGTCTCAATGAGGGCTGTATCCCGACCAAGACGCTGCTGTATTCCGCGAAAATCAAGGAGAGCGCGGAGCATGGCGGCGCGTACGGCGTGACGGTATCCGGCGCGGCGATTGACCACAATGCCGTGGTCGCGCGCAAGAACAAGGTGGTGCGCGCGCTGGTTGGCGGCGTGGGCGCTGCGCTCAAAGGCGCGGGCGTCACCGTGGTTACGGCGGAGGCGAAGATCACCGGAAGGAACGCGGAAGGCTTTACCGTGACGGACGGCAAGGAGGAGTACACCGCCAAGCGGCTGCTCATTGCGGCGGGCTCGGTTTCGGCGGTTCCGCCCATCCCCGGTTTAAAAGAAGCAATTGCGCGCGGGTTCGTGCTGACGAGCCGCGAGATGCTCGATATTGAAGCAGTGCCGGGTAAACTCGCTGTCATCGGCGGCGGCGTGATCGGCCTTGAGATGGCAAGCTACTTTGCCGCGGCGGGCGCGGACGTGACGGTCGTCGAAATGCTGCCGTCCATCGGCGGCCCCATCGACGGCGACATCGCGGCGCTGCTGCAAAAAGGGCTTGAGAAGAAGGGCGTGAAGTTCGCGCTTTCCTGCACGGTGACGGGCATTTCGGACAAGGTGGAATACACCGACGCGGCGGGCGCGGCGCACGCGCTGGAAGCGGATACGGTGCTGCTCTCCATCGGACGGCGCGCCGAGACGGCGGGGCTTGGGCTGGATACGCTGGGCGTGCGGGTCGAGCGCGGCGCAATCGTGACGGATAAGCACTTGCAGACCAACGTGCCGGGCGTGTACGCGGCGGGCGATGTCAACGGCAAATCGATGCTCGCGCACACGGCCTACCGCGAGGCGGAGGCGGCGGTGAACCATATGGCGGGCGCAAAAGACGTAATGCGCTACGACGCGATTCCGGCGGTGATCTACACAACCCCCGAGGTTGCGAGCGTGGGGCTGACCGAAGCCGCCGCAATCGAGAAGGGCATCGACTGCACTGTCAAGGCGATACCGATGAACTATTCGGGGCGGTACATGGCGGAGAACGAGCGCGGCGACGGTATTATCAAAATCGTGGCCGATAACAAATGGAACAAGCTGATTGGCGTGCACATCATATCGCCGTACGCGTCCGAAATCATCTACGGCGCGGGGCTTATGATCGAAAAGGAAATGACGATACCCGAGATCAAGCAGCTTGTGTTTCCGCACCCCACGGTGTGCGAGGCGCTGCGTGAAGCGGTATTTCAACTGTAATTCAGGCATAAGGAGCTTATATATATGACAAAATGTTTAATGATTGACCCCTCGCAGCAGCGCAAACCCGGCAAGATATCCTTCCGCGATATCCCGGTGAACGCGTACCAGAAGACGGTTGCGGACGAAAAAAACAACTTTACGAAGGAACAGTTTTTGCGCATTTACCACGACATGCAGGTTGTGCGCGAATTCGAGACGATGCTGAACCTTGTCAAAACCACAGGCGAGTACGAGGGCATCGCGTACAACCAGCCCGGCCCCGCGCACCTCGGCATCGGGCAGGAGGCGGCGTACGTCGGACAGGCGTTTGAGCTTGGCATCGACGACTATACGTTCGGCTCGCACCGCAGCCACGGCGAGATACTCGCCAAAGGGCTTTCCGCCATCGCGCAGCTGCCCGACAGCGACCTCATGCGCATCATGAAGGAGTTTTTTAACGGCGAAACCTTCGCGGTGATCGAGAAGACCACCAAAGCCGCGAGCGTTAAGGAGATGGCGAAGGAGTTCTTGATTTACGGCACGCTGGCCGAGATATGGGCGAAGCAGACGGGCTTCAACCGCGGCCTCGGCGGCTCCATGCACGCGTTCTTTATACCGTTCGGCATCTTCCCGAACAACGCCATCGTGGGCGGCAGCGCGGATATCGCAACGGGTGCGGCGCTTTTCAAGCGCGTCAACAAAAAGGACGGCATCGTGGTGTGCAACATCGGTGACGGCAGCATCGGCTGCGGCCCGGTGTACGAGGCGATGAACTTTGCGGCGATGGACCAGTTCCGC
>CAYNFL010000210.1:0-3531 GCA_964396465.1 uncultured Christensenellaceae bacterium | reverse complement strand
CCCGTGACGTCGGATATGCCCTTGCCGCTCAGATCCAGATTGTCCGGCAGCGCCGCCAGCTCGCCCTCGGTCAGCGTGCCGCTGCTGTCTGCGTCCGCAAGCGCAATTAGCGCATCGAAAAGCGCCGTGTCATTGATCGTCACGGTATCGCCCGTATCCGCAAGCACCGTGCCGGGCAGTATGAACGCGAGCATCACAGTTGCCACCAGCACGGCGGATAGTTGCATTGTTCTTTTCTTTATTTTCCTCATAACCCCATTCCGCATTCAAGAACCCTAGAGACTCTTCAGGTTAAGTATGTCGTACCGTATCAGGGTGTAATCCGATATCGATACCTTCCCGTCACCGTTCACATCTCCCGCTGCCTTATATACGCTTCCGAGCGGCTTTAAACTCAATATGTCATATCGCACGAGCGTATAGTCGGATATCGAAACGTTGCCGTCGCTGTTCACGTCGCCACGAACAATGATATACAGCCTGTCTACCTCCGCGCCGTCCTTATACAGCGCCACGGTCATGCCGGTGCCCACGTTGCCGCCCGTCACCTCCGCGCCCGCCGTATTGTATACGTGCAGGCTGGCTGCGTCGTTGTTTAAACCCGCGATAAACGACGCCACCGCCGTGTTCTTCTTCACACCCGAAATGGAGTAAACGCCGACCGCGTACGCGGATGATGCGATCGTGCCGGCTTTGACGTTCACCGTGCAAACCGCCGTAAAGCCGCCCTCCGCTGTCGTCGCCGTGATGTTCGCGGTTCCCACCGAAACCCCCGTCACAACGCCGTCCGTGACGCTCGCTACGCCCGGGTTGTCGGAAGCCCATGTCACCGCCTTGTTGAGTGCGGTAGCAGGGTACACCGTCGCAATCAGCCCCAGCACGCTGCCCTGCGCCACGTTCACCGCCGGGTAGTTCAGCGAAACGCCGTTCGCGCTGTATATCGGGTCAATCAGTCTCAGCGTTGTCAGCGCCGCGCCGGGATAATAGAAGCCGAGTATATCGGCGTAGCCGATGCCGCTGTTCGCGCGTTGCTGCGCGCCGCGCTGGGAAAGGCCGCAGGCATGCCCGTAGCGTTTCATCGAGAGATTGAAAGCCGCCAGCGCGCCCGTACCGGCATCGTACACCGGCTCAACGACATGCGCTCCGAGGCCTGCATAGAAAAACGCGGTTCCGCCGCTCTTACTGCACAGGTTCCGCATATCGAACGTAATATCCGTTACAGAAACGGGCGTTCCGCCCACCGATACGGTAAAGTTGCCCGTCGCCAACACCTTATCGAGACACTCGTTAACGCCGTTCCAAGGCATTCTGCTGTGGTCTTGGCTGCCGGTGTCAAAGGTATTCGCGGAGAGCGCCGTTACGCCTGTTAAAGTAAAGCCGTCTGCGCCGGTCACGCCGTAGGCGGCAAGCTGTGCTTGTGCGCTTGGATTTGCGTATATCGCTTGGCGGATCAGGGCGATCGCTTTGCCTGCGTCGATCGTACCTTCCATATTTGTGGATGTCGTTACGGGGTGCGCTTCGTCGATGGCGACCGGGAGCGTAATGGTTTCATATCGGCTTGAAGGGTTGGCAAGATCGTATGGATCGTAAGCGATTACGTAATACGTCCAGTCCGCGCCGCCGCCCCAGCGGTGGTACGGAATGTCCGTCCAGCCGCCGTTGGACGCGCTATAATAGCAGTCGATGATCGCGCCGCCGAATGTGAGCACCTGCCCCTTCGTCTCATTCACCGCGGCGATCGCGTTGGCTGCGGACGCACTGTACCCCTTATATACCTGATCGATCGCCGAAGCGTCGGTGATATCGTAGCTGCCGCCTGCGCCCATGCGCTTTACCGCGTAGCTGCGCGCGGCGACGGCCTGGCTTTTAAGCGCTTCCCTCGGCCACGAGTCGCTCATTTCAAAGGGCACGACGCCATAAAGGTATTGCTCAACGTCAATATAGTTGACGAGCAGCAGTTTGCCGCCGCTGACGGAAAAGCACATGTCGCCAAGATAATTCTTGACGCCGTAAAGGTCGTTATCCAAACTGATGGTGTTGCCGCTTCCCGATACCTGTCCGATATAGATATAGTTACCCGACGCGACTGCTGTGCTGCCCTGATAAATCACCACGCTGCTGCCCGAAACCGCAGCCGTATAGGTAACGCCGCTTGTCAGCAGCACACCCGCTGCGCTGTAGCTGCCGCTCGGCGTAAACGAAAAGCTCGTCACCGAGCCGATGGACAGCTTCACGCGCGCGATGCTGCTGCCGCCGTCCGAAACGGCCTTTGCGGGAGGCGCGGCAAAGAATATGGCCATCGCCATGCAAACGCACAGTATTAAGGCTGTAATCTTTCGACGCATCAGTATCCCCCAAATGTCCGGCAGTCGCCGGAATCACAATCGTAATATCAATGAAATAATTCTGTAATAATTATATCTTCTGTTATACCATATATCCCACCATTTGTACAGTTTAAAACAAATAAAATAGTATTGCAATAAGAAATAATTTGCGGAGTCATTTTCGCCCGGTTGATTTATTGCGTCTCATTGCATATACTATATCATATAGATAGTCATCTATATGATCGACATGTTTCTATATGCTTGTCTCAAAGGAGGATATTATGGCGTACGGATACGCGGAATACATACCGCTTTTAAAAGCGCTTGCCGACGAAACGCGGCTGAAAATTATCGATATGCTCAGCTGCGGCGAGCTTTGCGCGTGCAAAATCTTAACGCAGTTTTCCATCACGCAGCCCACGCTCTCCTACCACATGAGGCTGCTCACCGAGTGCGGCCTCGTTTCGGCCCGCCGCGAAGGCGCGTGGATGCACTACAGCCTGCGCCCGGAGCGCATCAAGGAGCTTACGGAATACTTAGGTTTCATCACCTCGCCCAAGGCGGATTGTATATGTTATAAGGAGGAAACCTGCGGTGAGCAAGAATAGCGGCATCGGTTTTTTCGAAAAGTTCCTTTCCCTGTGGGTACTGCTGTGTATGGCGGCGGGCGTCGCCGTCGGCCTGTGGCTGCCCGGCGTTCGCGATTTTCTCGGGCAGTTCGAGTACTACAACGTATCCATTCCCGTCGCGGTGCTCATCTGGCTCATGATATACCCGATGATGCTGAAAGTGGATTTTGCGAGCATCAAGAACGTGGGGCGCAATCCCAAGGGGCTCATCGTCACATGGGTGACGAATTGGCTTATCAAGCCCTTTACGATGTTCGGCCTCGCGTACCTATTCTTCTTCATTATATTTAAAGCGTTTATCCCCGCCGAAATTGCGACGGATTACCTTGCGGGCGCGATACTTTTGGGCGCCGCGCCCTGTACCGCGATGGTGTTCGTCTGGAGCCACCTCACCCGCGGCAACCCCGCGCACACGCTCGTGCAGGTCGCCACCAACGACCTCATCATACTGCCCGCGTTTGCGCCCATCGTGGGGCTGCTATTCATGTGGGGCGGCGTTAAAACGCAGGGCGGCGTGCAGGTGCCGTGGGCGACGCTGTTCCTCTCGGTCGCGCTGTTCGTGGTGATACCGC
>CAYNFL010000209.1:0-3539 GCA_964396465.1 uncultured Christensenellaceae bacterium | reverse complement strand
GCGCGCTTACGGTAAGACCTTTAAACTGCCTGTCAACATCACGCGCTGCTCCAACAACTACGGGCCGTATCATTTCCCGGAGAAGCTGATACCGCTGATGATCGGCAATACGCTGGAGGGCAAGCCGCTTCCGGTGTATGGCGACGGGTTGCAGGTGCGCGACTGGCTGCATGTGGCCGACCATTGCAGCGCCATCGATACGGTATTGATGAAAGGCTGCGTAGGAGAGGTATACAACATCGGCGGGAACAACGAAAAAGCGAATATCGAGATCGTACGTTTGATTTTAAAGACGCTGGATAAAGGCGAGTCGCTGATTCAATATGTGGAAGACCGGCTCGGCCACGACCGGCGCTATGCGATCGACAACTCGAAGATTACAAATGAGCTCGGTTGGTCGCCGAAGTATACTTTTGAACATGGTATGGCCGAAACGATCGCGTGGTACAAAAGCAACCAAGCGTGGCTGAACAATGTTCGCAGCGGTGCATACATGGAGTATTATGCGCTGTACTACGGCGGAAAGTAAATCTGATGATACGCTTATATTATAAAAACTGCTGTACGCAATCATAAAGGGAGACGCCTTGGATAAGGATAGTACAACCCGTGTTTCGGTCGTGATGGCTGCCTGTAATGGAGAAAAATTCATCGCCCGGCAGGCAGAATCAATACTGGGCCAGCTTGGCGGGAACGATGAACTGGTGATCTCCGTTGATCCTTCAACGGATGCGACGAAGCGGATTTTATTGGATTTTGCGTCAGAGGATCATCGTGTGCGCGTTCTGGAGGGGCCGGGTAAAGGCGTTATTTGCAATTTTGAGTACGCGCTGGCGCATGCGTCCGGCGCGGTAATATTTTTATCCGATCAGGACGATGTATGGCACCCGGACAAGTTGCGCAGCTGTCTCGCTGCACTGGAAAACGAGCATGCTTGCGCAGTGGTGCACGACGCCGTGATTGTGGACGGCGATCTGAACGAAATACAGCGCTCTTTCTTTAAAGGAGGGTTTTATTCAAGCATTTGGCGTAACGTGCTAAAAAACCGGTATATCGGTTGCTGCATGGCTTTCCGGCGGGAGGTTTTGGCTGTGGCACTTCCGTTCCCTCCGCGGTTACCGATGCATGACCAATGGCTGGGTATTACGGCGAAGAGATTGGGGCATATTGCTTATGTCAATAAAACGCTTATTTTTTACCGCAGGCATCACGGCAGTGTGACCGGCAGAAAAAAGGCGGGATTGTTTCTGCGTTTACGCTGGCGGTTCGGTATCATTTCGGCTATAATACAGCTTGATAAGCGTATAAAGCCTTAGGCTGAAGTACGCGAAATAAACGGAGCAGCGGCAGGCCGTGAGTTACGGGTTTGCCATGTAAATTTTTGGAGGGATTATGAAGCGTATTCTTTTTATAATAGTAGTTCTGACGCTGTGCATATCAGTGGTTGCGTGTGGCTCGAACGAAACAGCCGAACCGACACCGGCGGCGACACCGGTTCCGACACCGACGGCGACACCCGTTCCGACACCGACAGCAACGCCGGTTCCGACGCCTACGCCCGGGCCGGTTTCCTATACCACCGGGCTGCCGTTTGACGGGGAATATAAACCGGTAATTGTCAGCATTGAGAATTCGTCTGCAGGCAGGCCGCAGATAGGGTTGCAAGCTGCCGATGTCGTGTACGAGATGGCGATAGCGGGCAGTACCACGCGCTTTGTGTGCGTCTTTTCAGATAATATTCCTGAAGAAGTGAAACCAGTACGCAGCGCGCGCGTATCATTCCTGTACATTGTTAAAGAGTGGAACGCGGCTTATATGCACTTTGGAGGTTCCTGTTCCGATAACAAAAAGGGTAGTGAACCCTATAACGTTTATAGCCATGAATTGTATGACGACATCAAGGTCAATATTGATTTGATCGAAGGAAAATATAACGATTTTTATTATCGTTCCAAGGATAAGAAAGCACCGCATAATGCCGTAGGCAACCTGAAGATGGTTCAGGCGCGGTACGATTATCAGCCGGAACCGCTGGGATGGCTTTTTGACAGCAACGCAACATATACCGGCCAAGACGGGAAACAAATATCGCTGAAAATGTGTTCAAACAAGAACGATTTTGTTACATATACCTACGATGCGGCGAATGACGTCTATCTGCGCTTCATGAGCGGTAAGAAATTTATATCAGCTGAAACAAATGCGCAGGTATCGGTCAAGAATATCATCGTGCAGTATAGCACATATGAGGTTATGAGCGGTATCACGTTGTGGGAAATGACCGGTAGCGGCAATGCGGATATCTATATTGGCGGCGTGCTGGTCAAAGGCACATGGGAGAAAGATTCCGCGGCTGATCCGACGATATTCCGCGATGCTTCTGGCAAACAGATCGTGCTAAGGCCAGGCAACACATGGATTCATTTTTGCCCCGAGGTTTAGCATGAGAAAAAAACCGGGCGGCTTTTTTGTCATAAGTATAAAAATAAGAGCATTTCAAAGTTGGGAGAACGCGTTTGACAAAGCTGAATGCGCTTATCGTAATTTATAATAAAAAATTGGCTGACAGCGCCACAATCAGGTCGCTGAACTTTCCCGAGGATGTATCCGTATTGATTGCGGACAACAGTACTTTGGATAATGATAACCAGGCGTTTGCGCAAGCACATGGTTTTAAGTATATAGATATGCGCGGAAATAAAGGGCTGAGCCAGGCATACAACCATGTAATCAATATGCTGGATAAGGACGACGGCCTGATTTGCCTGTTTGACGACGACACGACGGTGGGCAACGGGTATTTTAAAGCGCTTGAAGCCGCGGTTTCTGCACATCCCGGTATCGATATTTTTGCGCCTGTGGTGATGGACAGCAAGGGGATACTGTCGCCCTGCGCGATTAACGGCGCGGTATGCAGGCGTGTGAAGAGCCTGAATGATTTGCCGCAGCACGGCGTTTCCGTCGTGAATTCAGGGCTTGCAATCCGCTTGAAAGTGTTTCAGGATTACCGGTACGACGAAGGCCAGTTTCTGGACTATATTGACCATGCGTTCATTCGGGATATCACGGGGCATGAACTGAGTAAGATTGATGTAATGAAGGAGACGGTATTGCAGCAATGCTTTTCGGGTAGCGAGAAACAGAGCCGCAAAGCGGGGATGGAGAGATATCAGATATTCAAAAAGGACGTTGAGTATTTTTGCAGAAAGTATGAGGTTTCTCCACTAAGCAGGTTGATGTTGCTGGGTAAAAGAAGAATAAAGTTATTATTATCAAAAGTATAACTTTTTACAGCATCAAGGGTTTTATCTGTTTATCGGGTAAATGAATTGAACTCAGTATCAATACTGTTCCCAAGAATGCCCGGGACAGGTTGGCGTATGGAGTAAAACCGGTAGGAGTAAAACTGTGTAAAACCGATAATATATAACTATAGACATGGATTTATTAATATGCTATTCTAAACTAGGATTGGATATCGGTATTTTTAATTAGAAGAATTCTATTCAAGACTTAAATGGATTTTAAGTCTTTGATTT
>CAYNFL010000208.1:0-3587 GCA_964396465.1 uncultured Christensenellaceae bacterium | reverse complement strand
GGAACGGAGGGATTGAGGTTGCAGCGAATCGGCGGGAGAGTGGGCATACGCGGCATCACGTTTGAGTCGGACTTCGGGCGCGTGTTTGCGGCGGACAACAGCAATGATAAAGTTAAGATTTTCTCGGAGCGGACGCAAAGGCTTAAGGCCGCGCTGAGAAAGGTGCCGTTCCTGCGCGCTTTCGTATCGTTCGGCAAAGCCGGGACAATCATCTTTATACTGCTCGTCGCGCTGCTGGGAGTAGAGGCGTTCGCTCCGGAGGTTATCAGTTTCGAGCAGCTCATACCGGATAGTATATTCTATATCTCTTTGTTTGCATTGGTTGCCGCACTGCTGGTTGCAGCGGCGCTGATGCGTAAAAGCATCCGGCGTCTTTTGCAGCACCACGGCGCGGAGCATATGGCGATCAACACGTACCGCGCAGGCAAAGCGCTGACCGCGCAGGGTATTGCCGAAGCGGACAGGGCGACGCCCTCGTGCGGTTCCATGTTCGTGCTCGTGTTCATCATCGTTGGCGCGCCGCTGATGTTTGTACCCTACGGCGATTTTATTGCGCCGCTGGCGCTGTGCGTCGCGTTTGAGCTTTTTGTGCTCGCGCGCAGGGCAAAATGGCTGCGATGGCTGCTGCGCTTTGGCTTGTGGTTACAGCGCGCCATATTCACGCGAAAGCCCGGCGCGGCGCAGATCGAAGCTGCGCGCCGGGGGATCACAGCACTGATCCGGCTGAGCAGCTGAATCGAAGCGTTTGACGGCGGACAGCAAGACTGCAAAATTAAACCGGCCGGTATACTGCATACACCGGCCGGTTTTTTCTTTGGGCGTCAGTCCATATCGTCCCAGTCATCATATATGTCGTCCGCGTCATCCATATCGGGCATCATATCCCAGCCGCCCGGCACGCCGTACCAGCCGCTGCCACTGTCCGCTACCGGTATTGTATCGTATCCACCGTAATAGCATCGGCCCCATCGATCGCAGCAGCGGCCAAACCTGTCGCAGCAGCGCCCAAAGCGGTCAATGTAATAGCAACGGTTGTATGGAAACCCGTAAAATAGCGGGAAGATAATCGGGACAGGGAATCTGCGCCGGACAGGGAACCCGCGCGGGAAACGACCACGCCTGAAACCTCTTTGCGGAAAACTGCCGCCCGGAAAACGCTGCGGAAAACCGCCGCCTGGAAAACGCCGCGGAAAACCGCGTTGCACCGTCTGCAAATCCCTCGTTGTGCCTGAACCATCGGGCATTGATCTTCACTCCTTTCGCCTAAAAGTGAGCCTGAAAGAAAGGAATTAACACGATGTATTCTATGAGAAACTGCTGCGTAGTGTTCTAGTGAAACAAAACGATTTATAACAACCCGCCTTCGCCATACTTGATGAAGGCCATCCCGCCAGCCTTTTTTCGCCGCAGCATGAATGGATGGAACTATGCGACGCTTCGCTTTACCTTGGGCGCTTTTCGTTTCTTTACGGTACATTTGGTATCGTTGCCCGAAAGCACGCTGATGTTGCCGTCCGCCTCCAGCACCGCGAGGTTCACCTCGCCGATGCCTGAGATGCCATGCTCGCGCACAGCTTGCTCAATTTCGGCCATGCTGAGGCGCGCCCTGCGTATGTTTTTCTTTTTTGCCACGCCACAATGAATAGACATACCACCGCAGAACTGATGATGATATTCAAGTATTCGTTGCCAAACAGCATTGAATTCGGCTCCTCATGAAAGAATATATCCACATAGCGCAAGGCGCATACAAACAATATAATGGCGCTAGAAACCGATGATGCCCAGATGCTTCAGTAAAATTTTTACACCGATTAATATGAGTATCACGCCGCCTGCAATCTCCGCACCCGATTTGAACCGCAAGCCAAGTGCCGCGCCCAGCTTGACGCCGAGGAACGAAAGCGTAAAAGTGATCACGCCGATCGTGAGCGCTGAGGCGGCAATGGAAACATGCAGCAGCGCGAACGTGATGCCTGCGGCCAGCGCGTCGATGCTCGTCGCGAGCGCCATGATAATCATCGATTTGAAACCGAATGAACCGTTGCCCGATCTTTCTCCTTTGCTGAACGCCTCACGGATCATATTGAGGCCGATCAGCAACAGCACGCCAAATACCACCCAATGGTCGTACGCTTCGATGATGTCCTCGAACTGAACGCCGAAAAAAAAGCCGATCAGCGGCATTACCGCCTGAAATATGCCAAAATAAGCGCCTGCGGTGAGCGCGTGCTTTGTACCGCAATCCTTCGCGCTTAAGCCCTTGCTGACCGCCACCGCGAACGCGTCCATCGAAAGCCCTAAAGCGATCAAAAGCAGTTCGATAAAACCCATGCAACTCTTCCCCTGTAAAAAAATAAACCCATGGACAAAATACATCCCCATGCGTCTTGATCATTCAGGCAAACCGGGCGTATTACCAGCCTGTCCGCGACGATTCCCCCATAACTATTGTGATAATATCATAAATAACGCAATACCGCAACTATATGGATTTATTAAACTTGAGAGTGTGTAAAACCCGAACATTTTAAAATTTTTGACGATTTATGTGCGCATAAATACCGCCAATTGTATTATGAAATATTGAATTCCGCCGCATGTTGTGTTTTAATGAGGTGTAATCACGACAGGAGGACACCATGCTTACCTACACGATAGACATCGCGGGGCTTACACGCCACCTTCCGCTTTGCCGCGTGAGCGACGATCTATATATCGCCGGGCTCGTCATATTCGGTGACGTCGAACTTACGATCCGGTGCGCGGAAAGGCTGCTTGAACTCGCGCCGGAATACGATTATATGATCAGCCCCGAAGCAAAAAGCATACCGCTCATCTACGAGATGGCGCGCCAGAGCGGCGCAAGCAAATATTTTCTCGCACGCAAATCGCCCAAGCTGTATATGCGCGGCGTTTTGGAATCCGACGTCGTTTCGATTACAACGGCACATCCCCAAAAGCTTTACCTGGACACGGACGACGCAAAGATCATCCGCGGTAAACGCATACTCATCGTAGACGACGTGATATCGACCGGCGAATCCATTTTTGCGATGGAGAAACTCGTCAAAAAGGCGGGCGGCATCGTCGCGGGCAAAATGGCGATACTCGCGGAAGGCGCGGCGCAAAACCGAAGCGACATCACCTACCTTGCACCGTTGCCTTTGTTCAACGCGGACGGTACGGCAAAAGAGTAAACATCATCGCTTTTTTGCCGTTGCTTATGTGAAACATTTTAAATATTCTGCTTAAAAAGCCTGTTGAAATTGTATTTTCAATAGGATAGAATGTGAATGAATTGTGAACACACATTTCAACTGTCCGGATTGGCGGCGCTATTTCTTCTTTTATGATTGCTTATAAACAACATGTTTTTGCCATAATAACCAAATAAGCATGGCGCTGCCCTGCTTTTTGATAAAATTAAAAAGGAGAAAGTTCAATGGAGAAACTGTTCAAAATCAAAGCCAACGGTTCAACAATCCCAAAAGAAATCGTTGCCGGTATTACAACCTTCTTTACGATGGTCTACATCATTTTTGTAAATCCGGCCATACTCGGTTCTGTTCCCGGCTTTGAAAAAG
>CAYNFL010000207.1:2172-3589 GCA_964396465.1 uncultured Christensenellaceae bacterium | reverse complement strand
AAGCCAGTTTTTCATCAATACCTCCCGTCAGCGCACCACCATGCCAGCATTATAATGCGCCGCGCACTTTTTAGTCAACGCGGAAGGCTGACGCATCCATTTTGCGCACCGATTCGGCGATTCGGCGCTGCAGCTTAAGTTCGTCGCTTATTATATTTATTTCGATAATATAAATACAATATATCAAATTACTGTGGCCGTCCGCGCAAAATGTAATAAACTGTGGACAAGATGTGCCAAAACTTGAACCGAAAATAACCGTAATATCCCGTGATATAAGGGGAAATTCATAAAAATAGATGAAAAATAGCCGAAATATAAACCGTAAAAACCGTAATTTTTTCAGTCAGTAGCCCCCAAATTGACTACTACTGAACCCCAACTGTACTCAAATTGACGGTGGTTCAAGGTGATCTCCGTTCATCTTGAGCGGGGTTGGGCGGCCTATCCACGCCTCGCAGGCTAAGGTTTCAGTAGTAGACAGATTGACTACCGCTCAAATCGAGCGAAGCTCATCGATTACTTGCACCATCTTTTATGTATCGGTATAGGGTAATCTCATACTGAACACCACTATTGCCACCAGCGCCATTAACATGGCGATATTCATACTTGTGAATATTGCGTCGAATAGTCCGCTCGGCAACTGATTCTAATTCAGCGGCTTTTTTTACTGTAAGCCATGTCAATGGTTTTCACCTCCCTCTATACACCAGTACCCCTTATTTAAAGCAAAAGCAAAAAACTTTCTTCCTAACGTTCGCTCAAAAGGGCGTTAATGAGAACTTTTCCATCAATATTAAGAGCATCAGCTATCTTGTACAGAAGTCTAATCGTTGGATGCTTTGCTTTGCCCGCCAAAACCATGCATAAATAACTGGTACTGATTTGAGTTTCTGCAGCTAACCATTTCTGCTTTTTGTCCATTTCTTTTAGGCGAGTAGCTATTAAAGCTCCAAGTGGCGGCTTGTTTTCTATATTTGTTGTCCGTGACAATAAAATCCGCCTCTCCTCCATTGATTTATTTTAGGATTCCTGTATAATTTAACTGTTAAAAGAATTATAATTTAGGATTCCTAAAATGTCAATACAGGTATCCTAAATTCTTGGAGGTTTTTATGTCCGATTCTATTTTTATTGGACAGAGAATTAAATTGCTGAGAAAGCATTACAAGTTGAATCAAACTGTATTTGGAAAAGCAGTTGGGGTATCCTATGGACATATTTCAAATATTGAATCAGGAAAGGATAACCCTTCTGATATTCTAATTAGATTAATTGCTATCGAGTATAGAGCTAATGAGAAATGGTTAAAAACAGGGGAAGGGGAAATGTTAGAACAAACCTTTACGCAGGACCATCTTTCATTAAATGATTCCATTGACTACACTATCAATGAATTATCAAAAATACTATA
>CAYNFL010000207.1:0-2162 GCA_964396465.1 uncultured Christensenellaceae bacterium | reverse complement strand
ATCACCACAAAGTAGGCGATTGTTACCGAGAATATATACATCTCCGGTTTCAATTGGTACTGTGCAATTAAGTATTATGTACAGCGTAATCAGCTTTTTCAGAGGAAACCCTCAACTACAAAAAAAGGATGAAATCACTTATCTAGAGATTATTGATGATTTAATACATCAGATTGTTAGGTATGATTCTGTTCTTCAAGTTACATCTCAAAGAAGTATGAATCCTCTAGATAAGAAAAAAATAGATGAAATACAAGAAGACGTGTTTTGTCAAGTTGCTGTTATACTACCATATCTCAAAGATTTATATGTATAAATGTCCTCAATGCTTATGTTATAATTATCAATAAAAAAAACCATAAAACCTCGATTTAAACGTGTTTTTATAGCTTTTTAAACTCTTTTTAAATTGTCCGCAATATTTACGATTTTTATTAAACTGCTACATTTTGCTCACTTAGTCCAAAATGGCACTATTGCCCGTTGTGATGCGGAATTCTCGATTTTTATTATTGCGGTCATAATTACATTTTGCGTGACCGATTACAATTACACAACGGAAACAAGCAGTTTTTCGGTGATATAAAACTACCAAAAAAGTTTTGTTATTATATATACTTGTGCTATAATACTTAAGAATATTTAAGGGGATTGTTATGTCAAAAGTCTTACTCACCATTCGGGGTTCACTAATAGAGGACACGCCGGATGAGGCGGTTGAATTTATAACGGAAGGTACGCTGCAGCGCAGCGCGCAAGGTTTTTCACTCGAATACGACGAGAGTGCGCTTACCGGTTTCGAGGGCGTAAAAACGCGCCTCATGCTGGAAGGCAAAACGGTAACGTTGCAGCGCAGCGGCGCAATCGATACGCATATGGTTTTTTCTCCGGGCAGCGTGTTTCAAAGCAGCTTAAGTTCGCCTTCCGGCGCAATGCAGATGAGCATACTCGCAACGCGCGTGGAAAGCCGGCTGCAGGAAAAAAGCGGTAGTCTGAAATTGGAATATGAACTGAGCGCCGGCGATCTTTTCACGATGAACCGGCTCGATCTTTCGTTTAAAAACATGGAGGAGCGCGTAAACTAGAAAAATATCCAAACGGAGGTCAAGTGTATGGTGATAGAATGGCTTGGGCATTCCTGCTTTCTGGTCACAGTAAAAAACGGCACGCGCATATTATTTGATCCTTACGATGATAAGATTGGCTATTCCCGTCCCGAAAAAGAAGCGGATATCGTGGTCATCAGCCACACGCATTCCGATCACAACAGCATAAGCCGTATCACAGGAAACTTCACGGTGGTAGATCAACCGGGAATACACACGTTCGGCGAGATTACGATTGAATGCATTAAAACATATCACGACAACTTTAAAGGCGCGAAGCGCGGCGAAACACTCATCACCGTGCTTTGCGTACGCGGGCTTCGGCTCTGCCATATGGGGGATATCGGTTGTATGCCGGATGGCAGCATCATTGATAAGCTCAAAGGCGTCGAAGTGCTGCTGATTCCGGTCGGCGGCAATTATACGATTGACGCGGGCGAAGCGCTTAATATCTGCGAAGTGATTGAACCCAACATTATTGTCCCGATGCACTTTAAAACGCCTGCGACCGATATGGATATCGCGCCTTTGCACGAGTTCTTAGATGCAGTAGGGCGCGAATACGACATATCGTATCCGGGCAAGTGCTATTTGGACATCGACAAAGAATCGCTGAAAAAGCGGACAAGAATCGTGGTCATGGAGTATCTATAATTTATTATTTTTTAATTTGACTTGGAGGGGGTTTTGATGGCAACCAAATTCATCTTTGTAACCGGCGGCGTCGTGTCATCGCTCGGGAAGGGCATCACGGCGGCGTCACTCGGACTGCTGCTAAAGGGGCGGGGGCTGAAAGTATCGCTTCAAAAGTGCGACCCGTACATCAACGTAGACCCCGGCACGATGAGCCCGTTCCAGCACGGCGAGGTATTCGTGACGGACGACGGCGCGGAGACCGATCTCGATATCGGCCATTACGAGCGCTTCACGGACGAAAACTCATTTGCCGATTCCAACGTCACCACCGGCAAAGTTTACTGGAAGGTGATTACCAAAGAGCGCCGCGGCGATTACCTCGGCGGCACTGTACAGGTCATCCCGCACATCACCGACGAG
>CAYNFL010000206.1:0-3613 GCA_964396465.1 uncultured Christensenellaceae bacterium | reverse complement strand
AGCACGTGCGCTACCAAACTGCGCTACACC
Organism: uncultured Christensenellaceae bacterium; assembly: GCA_964396465.1. GTDB lineage: Bacteria > Bacillota > Clostridia > Christensenellales > SZUA-584 > JAEWCC01. The sequence goes on along the minus strand of CAYNFL010000206.1, from coordinate 3,583 downwards.
CCGCGAGTTTCGCGACGAACTATAATATACAGTATTATAGGATGTATGTCAACGGTTTTTTGGCACTGAAAGCAGCGCCAAATGTGGGCTTTGATCCCGTAAAAACATCAAAATAACAAGGTTTTGCCGTGGTAAAATGTTGTAGTTTCGCCATTAAGCGATTATAATGTTGATAAGCACATACGGCGGCAACGATACGCAAAAACGCCGCGGAAGCGCTGCATCGGCGCGGAGAGGAGTATACTTGAACCATACGGCATCATTCAAGGCAAGCCTTGTTGCAGCGATTATTTTTTGTGTGATTTTTTTATTTGCGGCCGCAGCCGCCGTTTACTTTTTAACAAGCGCATCACAAGCGGCTCTGGAAATCGAGGAAATTGACGATATGGAATACTCCGAGTTTTTATCGGAAAAAGCCGGGCAGCCCGGCGCCTTCGGCGAACCGCTTTCAGCTGAGGTTGCGCAATCGCTGGAGTACTCGGAATACCAAACGCCGCTCGGATTTACGATCGTAAGTTATTCCGATCAATGGACAGACGGCAAGCTCGCCGATATCTATGACGCGCTGCTTAAAAACAGGCACGGTGACGAGATCGGTTATATTTCCCAGGTCAAGTTGTATCCGGGTAAAGACCCGGGGCTGGACGAGGAAATGGATTCGTCCGGGGAACGCACGGACGCGGATATAGACCCGAACGTGTTTGTTGACGTCCCGATGCTGATACCGCCGGGGCTGAGCTACAATGCGGGGATCATCGTCAGCGACATCTCCATATATTATATGGATCAATACGAGGATGCGTCGGAAATCGCGAAGACGCTTTCGCATGAATACGGGCATCACTTTACCATGTTCTACTTCTTACAGGATGATGATGCCGCGAAGCAGTCGGATTACTTTGCGTTCCGCAACTTTGAGGGCTTCAAAGATGCGTACGGGCATGATGTGTTCTATGAGGATTGGAACATGTATTACGAGAACCACATGTGGGATATCTATGAGATCGCAGCGGAGGATTATGTGCAGCTGCTGGGCAGCCCCGATACCCGGCGGACCATGGAATACTTGGACGGCAAGGACCTGCTCGACTTAGACAAGGATACCTATAGTCCCGATGTCCGCGATGAGTTTATCAACGTATATCCCCAAGAAAACATATATATACCGCTGCCGGATGAGATTCCGGGTTTGAGGGATTATTACTGTTCGTTTATCAACGTGGAAAACGAGTACGACGACGCGCTGGAAACCTTCGATTTTAACCTGGAATTCAAAAAAAAGTCCAGCAATGGAAAGCGGTATTACGAGATTACCTGGACCATGCCCGATCAAAGCCCCGATGCGCTCTATACGCTCGTATGCTATGACACGAACGGTGATTTGTTCTGGCCGGTGCGCACCGTATACGGCAACGAAAAGCCCATCGCGCGCGTGGGTTCGCCGACGATTACAAGCGGCGGCTGGATATATTGGTGGAACGACGGCATCATCAAGAAGGACCGGATATTCAGGCTGTATATGCTGCTGCCTGACGGGCGCATGGCCGCATCCGAGCCTTACTATAAAGAATTCTGATCAGAAACGCCGATCCCTCGAATAATAGACGATGTCTCCCGGCGGAGCCGTCGGCTTGTTGCCGGAAGGTTTTGAGTGCTTGCGGGTGGCAAACAGCACAGCAGCGGCGATAAGCGCCGCGGTGCCCGCCACTCCCAAAGCAATTGCAAGTATCATCCCGCGGCTTTGGGCTGCCTTCAGCTGTTCGTAATGCTTGGTGTTCTCGCTAAATTCATTAGTAGTGGACAGTTCGATATCCGTAACCTCGCCATAGGCAAGGTTCCATGTGCAAACCCCGTTTTCCTGTGAATCCGCGTTGGTGGAAACCACCTCGCCGGGCAAAGCGATGGAAAGCGTATATGTGCCCTCGGCGGCTTTGTCGAGCAGTGATTGCGCCGCCGCCGCGGGCATTCCGCCCGATTCATTCTGCCGGAGCAGGTTCTCGAGCGAAACGCTTGCTTTTAAACTGAAATCATCCTGAAAATAGGAAGGGGTATATCGAAATTCCACACCGTAAAAAAACGAGCTTTCTTTTGTAAACAGGTCTGCCAGCATTTCCGCGGCTTCCTCCGTGTCGACGCATTCCACCGTTTTGGTTCCCGTGAGCATCGTCGTTCCCTCATCCGAAGTGGTGTCGGTTTCAAATCCTAAGTTGTTCCAGTATTGAATGATCCTGTCCGTATAGTCGGAGATGTCCTTCCCCTCCGGCGTAATTACCATCTGATAATCGACGCTGACGCAATTGTCGTCCGAAAGACGGTAGGCCACGGTGGTATCCGCGCATGCGGAGAACAACAGCGCGGAAAGTATCAGCAGAAGCGCGGGCCATTTTTTCATACAGCGGCTCCAATCGATGGAATAATTCAATTGTATTACAAATAAATACAAATTGCAACATAGAACCTGCGTATCCGCCTTTTCTCTGCCCTATCCCAGATAAGCGGTCAGATCCTTAGCCGTTTTGACGCCGGAAAACGAATATACCGCTTCGGATATGCTGCCCAAACTGTGGGCGTCGGAGGAATGCAATACTTGACAGTATTGTCCGGCATGGGGCAGAGGCAGGCCATGCGCTGCCTCCACAGTATTAAAAAGCCCCGGCGGCAGAAAGCCGAGGTTGGATATGATCGAAAACGAATCGCGATTGATGTGCGCGGGCACAGCGGCTCCGCCCGCTTCGCGCGCCATCGCCGCCAGCTCATCCACGCTGAAAGGCGTCGCCTGAAGCAGCAGCTTAGGCAGCTCGCCCGTGGGCTTATCGCCCTTGCCCATCAGCAGCTGCCGCCCGAACAATTCGGGGCGGTTTAATATATCGGGCAGGCTGTCGTAAAGCTTTTGCGTAAAGCACAGCGCTTCACCGAGCGCGGCAAAATAGATGAGTATGTGCACTTCCTCGCGCGAGGTTGCCTCCACCCCCGGTACGAAAACGAGGCCATTTTCACGTGCCGCTTTATCCATCGCGGCAAGGTTGCCGCCTGTGTTATGGTCGGTCAGCGCGATCATCCCCAGCCCTTTCAGCCGCGCCATCGCCGCGATATTGGCGGGCGTCATGTCGTCGTCCGCGCACGGGGACAGGCAGGAATGGATGTGCAGGTCGTAGTACATCAGCCTTCGGTAATGCCAAGGCGGCAGAGCGCCATCGCCGCGCCGTAAGAGGAAACGGGCGCGCTGATCATGCAGATGCCCTTCTCCTGCGCGACGGAAAGCGTCCCCCCCTGTATCTCGATATCCTCGGGTACGATGACGCAAGCAAGGTTTAAAAGCGACGCGATCGCCACCACGTTGAGATGTGACTGCACCGTAATCCACGCCGCGCCTTCCCGCGCGTGCGCCATCACCCAGCTTAAAAGGTCGCATACGTAGGCCGAAGTTACTTCCGCACCGTCTCCGCCCGATAAAACCTTCCACCCTGTCTTTTCTGCCAGTTCCTTTACCGTCATGAGTTCTCCTTATTCTCCTTCCCCGTCAGTTCCACCATCTGCTCGGCAAGGCTCGTCACCTTGTCACGCAGCTTGAATATGCAATCGA
>CAYNFL010000205.1:0-3619 GCA_964396465.1 uncultured Christensenellaceae bacterium | reverse complement strand
ATATGTAAAGAACTTAATATAGAATACAAAGGTAAGAAAGGAAACAAATCATGAAAGCGATAGCGGTCAACGGCAGCCCCCGGAAAAGCGGGAATACGTTCATCATGCTCAAAACCGTGCTTAATGAACTGGAGAAACGCGGTATCGAGGCGGAGATCATACAGGCGGGAGGCCGCGACATCCACGGCTGCACCGCGTGCGGCGCATGCCGCGGCAGCGCTGTGCCGCGCTGCGCGTTCGACGACGACATCATCAACGAGAGCGTGGAGAAAATCGCGCAGGCCGACGCGCTGATACTCGGCAGCCCCGTATACTTCGGCGGCATCACCGCGCAGATGAAAGCGTTCATCGACCGCGTGGGCTACGTGACGCGCCCGCACAAGCTTTTGCGCGGCAAGGTGTGCGCAAGCGTCGCGGTCGCGCGCCGCAACGGAGCGCTTACCGCCTTTAATTCAATGAACAACCTGTTCACAATCAGCGAAGGCATCATCGTGGGCTCGAGCTATTGGAACCAAGGCGTCGGACGCGAAAAAGGCGACGTGGAAAACGACGCCGAAGGCCTGCAAACGATGGTGACATTGGGCCAAAACATCGCCGATGTGCTGGAAAAGCTCAATGGTTGAATGTATAACTCAATCATTGAAGGTATAAAAAGAACGCGTCCATGCGGATACGTTCTGGTAATTTAGTTATCCCGATGGTGCCTATTCCTCGCCGATCATCGCGTACAGCCGCGGCACGATCCTTTTAAGCGAATGCGGCCTGAAGTTTTTGTCCACAAATACGTGCTCGGTCTCTCCCACCGCGATGAGCTTCGCGTCCTTTTCGCGTGTGATCTCGTAGCTGAACCGTATTTTGACCGCGCTCGCGTCCGCGACCGCTACGCGCACCGTAAGCTCGTCGCTGTAAAGTGCAGGGTGATGGTAGCTGCAGCGGTCGGACAAAGGCGCGAAGAAATACCCGAGGTCTTCAATCTCTTTATAGCCCATGCCGCATTGCCGCAAAAGCTCCTCCAGCGCGATGTCGAACCAGTTTAAATAATTGGCGTGATGCGCGAAACCCTGCCTGCCCACCTCAGAGTACCGTACGCGTATCTTACATTCCACCGTAACCATATTGCGCCCCCTTATAATCCGTTCTCAACCATAATTTTTCTGGCTGCGCCCGCTTCCGATTTTAACACGAGCACCTCGATCGTATCACCGCCGTCCCGCGTTTCGGCCGATACGTCGCGCAGCTTAACGAGTATGCCTTGCATTTCGAGCGCTTTTTGTATCTGGGCTGCTTTCTTTGCGGAGCCCGCCATACCCACCACCATCCACATTGCTTTGCCCTCTTTAAGTCTCGGTCTTGCCGGAATACACCGTTCCATAAGCGGAGACGATCTGCGCCTTGCCGCGAATCTTGATCGCGGACGTGTTCTCGGTAAACTGGGCGATCATCACTTCGCCGCCGTCGAGCTTCTCCGTGTGGTGGAATTTGGTGTCGCGTCCGCGCGTCATACCGATGATGTTGACGCCGTCCTCCAGCGCCTTAATGATCACATAGTCCTGCGAATATTCGTCGCGTTCATGGTTTGTGTCCATACATGCTCTCCGTTCTTTAACTGATCTTAACACAAAAGAGGCTTCCCTTCAATAGCGCCTTTATTTTACCACGATGTTTTCACCGCCGAATGCGGCGGTGAGGCTGCCCACCAGCGATGCGGTCAGCGTCACCTTGAGGCTGCCGTTTGTACGGAACTTTTCCCCCGTCGCTTCCACCGCGACGGATACGGGTTCCGCTCCCGGTGAGGTCTGCAGTATGCGGCGCAGCCGTTCGGTATCGCCGCCCATATCCTTGGGGATGCGCACATAAAGCTTTTTACCCTGATACTGCGCGTCCTCGCGTACGTAGGGCAGTATGCTCTCTACGAGCAGCTGCGGCGCTTCGTCCTCGCGGATATCCACGCGCCCCGATACGCGCACGATGGTGTCGTCCACGAGCAGCGCTTCGCATTTTTGGTATACACCCGGAAATACAACGATCTCGATCATGCCGTATAGGTCTTCTAGCAGCGCGTTGGCCATCAGCTTTTTGAGCTTTGTGGAGCGCCGCCGCACGGCGCTTAAAATGCCTACGATATCGACAGGCCGCGACTCGAAGTACTTCGCGGAGTTCGCGTCGTCCGTCGCGGAAAGTATCCTTCCAATGTTGACATCGCTGTTCTCCAGCTCGCTCCGATACTTATCGAGCGGATGGCCGGAAAGGTATACGCCCGTCGCGACCTTTTCCAATGCGAGCAGCTTGTCCTTGCCGTACTCCGCGATATCGGGGTAGTCGTCCGCTTCCCCGCCGCCGATATCCTGCTCTCCGTCAAACAGTGAAACCTGCCCTTCAATATTCCTGCGGCTTACGTCCTGCGCCGCCTTTAAAACGCGGTCGCTCACCGCCATGAGCTGCGCGCGCTTGAGACCCAGGCTGTCGAAACAGCCCGCGAGTATGAGGCCTTCGAGCATCTTTTTGTTGATACACGCCACCGTGCGGTTGATGAACTCGCGGAATGTCTTGAACGCCCCGTTTCCGCGCTCCGTTACGATGTCCTCCGCTGCGCGGCCCACGTCGCGGATCGCGGCGAAGCCGAAACGTATGGAATCACCCTCGACTGAAAACAGGAACTGCGACTTATTGATATCAGGCATCAGTACCGGTATGCCCATGCCGGTGCAGTACTGTATGTACGCGGAGATCTTGTCCGCCCTCCCGATGAAGCTGTTTAAAAGCGCCGTTAAGTATTCTACCTTGTAGTAGCACTTAAAATATGCTGTATAGTACGCGATGAAGGCATACGCGCACGCGTGGGACTTGTTGAATGCGTATTCGGCGAAGTCCATCATCTGATTGAACAGCCTCTCCGCCACCGCCGCGGGCACGCCGCGCTTCACCGCGCCCTCAACGCCCGTTTGCTCATCCCCCAGCACGAAAACGCGGCGTTCGTTTTCCATCACGTCCTTTTTCTTCTTGGCCATCGCGCGGCGCACAAGGTCGCTTCTGCCGTACGAATAGCCCGCGAGTGACCGCACGATCTCCATCACCTGCTCCTGATAGACGATGCAGCCATACGTCTCTTCGAGTATGGGCTTTAGCAGCGGGTGCGCGTAGCTTACGCGCCCGGGATGCGATTTTGCTTCGAGGTATGCGGGAATGGAATCCATCGGGCCGGGCCGGTACAGCGAAATACCCACCATGATATCGCCAAGGTTTGTGGGGCGAAGCTTTTGCATCAGGCTGCGCATGCCCGCGCTTTCGAGCTGGAATATACCGTCCGTATCACCCGACGCGATGAGCGCGTATACCTTCGGGTCATCAAACTTAAGCTTTTCAAGGCGGACATCGATGCCTCGGTTCTGTTTGATCATCTCCATCGCATAGCGCATGACCGTTAAGTTCCTGAGGCCGAGAAAATCCATTTTGAGCAGGCCAAGGCTTTCGAGCGTACCCATCGTGAACTGTGTAATCACGCTGCCGTCGCGCGGGTTGATCTGCAACGGCACGTACTCCGTAACGGGCAGCTTCGATATTACGACGCCCGCCGCGTGCGTGGACGCGTGGCGCGGTATGCCTTCCAGCTTCATCGCGG
>CAYNFL010000204.1:0-3643 GCA_964396465.1 uncultured Christensenellaceae bacterium | reverse complement strand
TCGAACTGCTCGTCGGCGGTGATGATGCTTTTCCTTTGCACGCCCTCAAACGCCTTGCCCATTATACGGTAAAGTTGATGCACGCTATCCTTATCGCCGAGGCGCTGCGCGTAGGGCGGGTTGGTGGCAATGATGCAGTCCTTGCGCGCAAAATCTTTCACGTCCGCGTGGTATAGCTTGAGTGTCACGCCCGCCGCTTTGGCGTTGGCGTCCGCCGCGCTCAGCGCTTTGGCGTCGATATCCGAGGCGTATACGACGGGCTGCGTTTTGGCAGCGTTAATTGCGGCTTTACGCTCTTCTTCCCACTCGCCGCGAAACATCGACCAGCGCTCGCCGTCGAAAGCGCGCCTTTGCCCCGGCGCGATGTTGGAGCCGATCATCGCGGCTTCGATCGCGACCGTGCCGGAGCCGCACAGCGGGTCGGCGAAATCGCCGCCGCGCCAGCCGGACAGCAGCACGACGCCCGCCGCCAGCGTTTCGCGTATGGGCGCGGCCACGTTGCCCGCGCGGTAGCCGCGGCGGTTCAGCCCCGCGCCGCTGACGTTGAGGCATAGCGACGCGGTATCGCGCAGCAGCTTGATGTGCACGTCATACCGCGCGCCCGTTTCGGGCAATGTGCTTAAACGATACTTTTCGCCGAGTCTCACGGCGATGGCCTTCTTGCCGATAGATTGAATATCGGAAACGGAAAACAGCGCGCTGCCTACCGCGTCCGCGTTGACGTCAATCTTTGCGTCCTTGGGGATGTAATCCTCCCACGGTGCGGCTTTCACCGCCTCAAACAGCGCATCGAAGCTGCGCGTTTCCGCCTGCCCGATCTCGATAAACACCCTGTCGGCGGTGCGCAGCCACAGGTTCGCGCGCGCGATGCCGCGCGTGTCGGCACAAAAATACACCCGCGCGTCGCGGGCGTTAACCTCTTCGGCTTTAAGGTTTTTGAGCTCCTGCGCGGTCACGGATTCGAGCCCGAACGCGCAGGACGCAAAGCAGCGGTACTTCATTGCGCGCTGTCCCAACGGTTAATCTTGACGCTGTTGATGTACAGCGCGAAATTGCAGCCTAAAAATTTTGCGCTCTGCTCGCACATCTTCATGCGCGTCAAGTAGAGCGAGAGAAAATCCATCGGAGAGCTGGTTTCGTTCATCGTATAGTCGATCGCGATCATGCCGTCCTGAACCGTAAGCTTCGTTGCCTGTATCGCGTAGTTGACGCGGTCATGGATGTCTTCGGGCGAATAGCTTTTGACGCGCACGCGCGCCCTGTGCGCGTCCACCTTGTCCGCGATGATCAGCGCGGCCGATATGTCGCTGATCGGCTTGCCGGTCTCTTCCTCGTGCGAACCCACCGCGGCGCAGATTTCGCATACCTCGCCCACGGGCAACCCGATATCGCAGAGTATCGGGAACAGCATCACGCCGCCGTTAAGGCCGTGGTTCTTGCGATTCACGAGGTTGCCCACATCATGCACCCATCCCGCGATCTTCGCGAGCTCGACGCGCCTTTCGGGCATGTTGAGCTTTAACAGTATTTCGCCCGCGATGCGGCTCACGTAGCCCACGTGGCGCGGCCCGTGATCCGTGTAGCCGATCACTTCGAGCACGCGGTTGGCCTGCGTTACAAGCTCCTTGATCTTCCCGCAGTTTTTTACTTCTTCTAACGTTACCGCCATTAATCCTCCATGTCGCTCAACGCTTCGTAATCCTTGTCGCCGGTAAAATCGCGCTCAATGCCGGCTTCGCCGCCGAGTTCCTCCAGCGCGTCCCTGATGGATACATAATCAAAATACGAAAGGCTGTCCTCGCGCAGCGCCTCCTCCAGATACGGCAGCGCCGCCTCGTTGCCGAGCTTTCCAAGGCAGCTTGCGTAAAACGCGCGCTTGCCCTCGCAGTACAGGAACTTTTCCAGTACGAGGCTGTAAACGCGCTCGTCGCACGGCATATCGGAGAGTATATCCAAAAAGCAGTCCTTCGCGTATTCTCCCGCGGCGCTCTCATAGGCTTCAATTAGCGCTTCGCGCAATTCGCCGCCCGCGCCTTTGAGCGCATCCACACACGCCTCCGAAAAATCGTTCCCCTCCGTTTCGGCCGATATCACTTCGATATAGTATTCGTAAGGGTGCGGCATCTCCATCTCGCCGATGAGCGCTACGAGCACCGCCTTGAACTCGTCGCTTCGTTCCCCTGTATATTTTTTCAGCAGCGCATGGATAAACGGGAAGGTCTCCTCCTTCGTATCCGCGATGCGGCCCATCAGCGGGCCGGGCACTTGCAACTCCGAGAAGAAATACTGCCCGAGCAGCATCACAAGATCGCCGCTTCCCATACCTTCAAAATAGCCGTTCGGGGATTTTCCGCCGAGGCTTTCCTGCGGCATGTCCAGCCATCGCAGGTATAGCTCCGGCACGATCTCCTCCATCACGTCTTCGCTGATCTCGTGCTGATGCATATAGCCGTGAAGGTATTCATGAAACATCTCTTCAAAGTCAATCAGCTTTGACATGTTCCATTACCTCATAGATTACCGCGCAATACCGGCTCATCGTTGAAACCGGCACCTGGTAAATTTCCGCAAGCTCCTTTTGCGTGAGAATATTGGCTTCGGCGACGCGATGCATGGCGTTATACTCCAGCGCGGCTGCCAGCGCCTGCGGCTTTCGTATCCATCCCCCGTTGTCGCTTTTGCTTTTCGCAACGGCCACGAGCATCTCAACTCCCGCCGTAATGACACCATCCTCCTGGCGCTTTCTGGCGCTGCGGATCAGGCAGTCGAGCGCTTGCGCGTAAGGCTCCGGCAGCGACTTGATATCCTCCGAAACGCTGCCCACGCGCACCTCCGCGATCGCCCCTTTGATATACGCCACATAGGGCTCCTTAGCGCCCATGCGTTTCAGATATAGAAATACGTCGTTTTTGATCTCGTCGGTCTCGGCGCTTTTGAGCAGGAAGTTGCGGAATTCCTCCTCAACCTCCTCATCCTGGAACATGCACATGATCTCAAGCGCGATCTTTTTAATATACTCGTCGCCGTAGTGCAGCCCCCAGAGTATGACCGACCGAAAATACGCATCCTCCGCCCACTTTTTCTCAAAATTGTTGTCCTTATGCTTCAGGCAATCGTTCAGGTACTTGATTCGAAGCTTGATCTCATCAAACTGCACCTGATAGACGTACTCCATCTTCTTTACGGAATCGTGGATTTTAGCGTCCTCCGCTTTCGCCTTGTAATACGCGGCGAGGCTGTTCTGGGGATCAATCTTTAAAATGCGCGCGAAGTACGACGCGGCTTCGGAGTACATTCCGCAGTTGTACGCCGCCAGCCCGGTAAAATGCAGAATCCGCGTATCGTAAGGTTGCAGCGCAACAATCTTTAAAAACCAACGGTATGCCTTTCCGTGCTGCCCGAGTTCGCAGTACGTCAATGCCACCTTGTGCATATCCTCCGGCTCGATATCCCCCAGCGTTTCGAGCTTTTCAAGATATTCCGCAGCCGCGGACTCGTTGCCAATGTCGCAATGAAAAAGCGCGAGGTTGCATATCGCGTGGAGATTGGCCGGCTGCGCATCCAGTACGCGCAGCGCCGTTTCCACCGCCTTACCCTTGCTTCCGTCGAAGTAATACGACAGCGCGAGATTGTTCATCGCGGA
>CAYNFL010000203.1:0-3662 GCA_964396465.1 uncultured Christensenellaceae bacterium | reverse complement strand
CCGTATTTCAAGCCGATCTCGTAGCTGACCGAGGCCATGATGTCGTCCACGATGATATGGCGCGGTATCAGGTTGTCGATATTGGCTTTAAGCTGCTTTTTTAGCTCTTCCTTGTTTTTTCCGTACTGATCCAGTATCGCTTTAAACGTGGGGAAATGCACCTTCTCGTTGATTTCGGCTTCGAGCGGATCGAACGGAAGGTAACTGCCCACGCGCACGAAGTTGTTGCCGACGACCTTGACTTCCATTTCGCCGACTAAAACCGTCACGCTGTTGATGCCTGCAATCTCAATCTTCTCTGCAATCGCGCGCGATATGATCTCCCCTTTGGATACGAGCACCTCGCCGTTAGCGTCCGCGATATTCTCCGCGCTCTTTTTTCCCTCGATGCGCATTGCGATTGAAAGCTTTTTATTGAACTTATACCGCCCAACGCGCGCAAGGTCATATCGGCGCGGGTCAAAAAACAGCGAGTCGATCAGCTGTTTCGCGCTTTCCACCGTGGGCGGTTCACCCGGGCGCAGTCGCCGGTATATCTCGATGAGTCCGTCTTCCATGCTCTGTCCGCCGTCCTTGCGCAGCGTCGCCTGTAAAAACTCCTCATCGCCAAACAAATCGAATATTTCGCGATCGGTGCCCAAGCCCATCGCGCGCACGAGCACCGTCATAGGCAGCTTTCTCGTTCTGTCCACGCGCACCCAGTAACAATCGTTGCTGTCCGTCTCGTATTCGAGCCAAGCGCCGCGGTTGGGAATCACCGTTGCGCTGTAAAGCTTCTTACCGGACTTATCGATCTCCATATCGTAATAGACACCCGGGCTTCTCACCAGCTGGCTGACGATGACGCGCTCCGCGCCGTTGATGATGAACGTGCCCTGCTCGGTCATCAGCGGGAAGTCTCCCATAAATACTTCCTGCTCCTTCATCTCACCCGTTTCCTTGTTGATCAGCCGGACGATAACCTTAAGCGGAGCCGCAAAGTTTACGTCGCGCTCTTTGCACTCTTCCACATCGTATTTGGGTTTGTCATCAAGATAATAATCGAAGAATTCCAGTATCAGGTTCTCCGCGTAGTCGGTGATCGGAGAGATGTCGTTTAGCACTTCGCGAAGGCCGACCTTTAGAAAATTATTGTATGAGTCCTTTTGGATTTCGATCAAATCCGGCATGTCGAGAACTTCTTCAATCTTGGAGAAGCTCATCCTGTTTCGCTTACCAATTTTTACTTCATGAACCATAAACTTAAAAACCACACTCCTGTTATGTTAAAATTATGCATTTTTCATAATACAGGCACTCGCTGATTGTTCCCAAAACAGGGCTGAATTATACCGTTGTTAGCGATACCGCGCGCTTGAAAAACCTGTTCATTAAAACTCCGATGGGGACACCTCCCCTATTATTTACACGTTAATGCAATATAACATATTACTACAAACCCCAACCCTTGTCAACACGGAACGTGAAATATTTAAACAAGGATTTGCGGATTTTTTGTAGATTGGTTCAGTTATATATTGTGTTATTTGCCGCTCTTTTCCCTTCCTATTAATATACCGCCTTTCATGTGTGAAAAACAAGGTGTCGCGGTATAAAAAAACGTACCTTGTACAGCATACTTAATAACGTCCGGCAATAGAAAAGCTGAATGTTTACAAATTCGAACGCTTATGCTATGATGGTCACTGTTTAAAAAAACCGTTTACGCTGATTGCGCGAATGTCCAACGCCTTTCATCGTTTGCGGGGCTAATTTTTGAGGAGGAAACCATGGATAAGGAAACCAAATCGGGCATCATCAAACAGTTTGCGCTTCAGGAGGGGGATACGGGTTCGCCCGAGGTGCAGATCGCGCTTTTAACGGAGCGCATCAACCATCTTAACGACCACCTGAAAATTCATGCAAAGGATCATCATTCGCGGCGCGGGCTGCTCATGATGGTGGGAAAAAGGCGCGGGCTCTTAAACTACCTGAAGAAGAAGGATATCGAAAGATACAGGGAAGTGCTCAAGAACCTGAACCTGAGAAAGTGACATGTTGGATAGAGCGGGCGACCGCTCTATTCTTTGTACGTGCGGGAAATTCTCCCGGACGGATTAAGATGCGGAATAAAGCCGCATCTCGGCGCGCGCAAGGGTGTGCGCAGCCGTGTTAAGGAAGGATGGAGAAAAAAGAATGGATCACAAGGTATTTACAATGGAGATCGCCGGCAGGACGCTGACGGTCGAAACGGGAAAGTATGCGCAGCAAGCCAACGGCTCCTGCATCATACGGTGCGGGGACACCGCCGTGCTGGTTACGGCTACGGCCTCCAAACAGCCGCGGGAGGGCATCGACTTCTTCCCGCTTAGCGTGGAATTTGAAGAGAAGATGTATTCGGTCGGGAAGATCCCCGGCGGGTTCATCAAGCGCGAGGGGCGCCCCTCTGAAAAAGCGATATTAACGTCGCGCCTGATCGACCGGCCGATTCGGCCGCTGTTCCCCAAGGGGTATCTGAATGACGTGCAGGTGGTCTGCACGGTATTGTCCGTGGATACGGACATTCCGCCCGCCGTTTACGGCATGATCGGTTCATCCGTGGCGCTGTCGATATCGGACATCCCGTTTGCGGGGCCGACGGCTTCCGTCATGGTGGGCATGGTAGACGGGGAGTTCGTCATCAATCCGGGCAGCGCGCAGCGCGAAAAGAGCGTAATGGATTTAACCGTTTCGGGTACGCGCGACGCCGTGATGATGGTGGAAGCGGGAGCGAACGAAGTGACCGAAGAGGAGATGCTGGGCGCCATACTCTTCGCGCATGACGAAATCAAAAAGATTATCACTTTCATCGACGGTATTGCTGCCGAGGTGGGCAAACCCAAGATGGAAGTTGCCCTGTATCACGCAGACGAGACGCTTGCGGCGAAGATACGCGAATACGCGTATGACAAGGTGGCGTTCAGCGTCGATACGTTTGAGCGCAAGGTGCGTGAGCAGCGCACCGAAGAAACGACAGCGGATGTTCAGGCGCACTTCGCGGAGGAATACCCGGGCGCAAAGGGCGATATCGAGAGCGTGCTGTACGACCTTCGCAAGGAGATCGTACGCGACCGCATCATCAATAAGGGGCTGCGCCCCGACGGGCGCGCGATGAACGAGATCCGTCCGATCTGGTGCGAGGTGGGCGTATTCGCGCGCACGCACGGCAGCGCCGTATTCACTCGCGGAGAGACGCAGGCGATGACGCTGACCACGCTCGGCGCGATCAGCGACGCGCAGCGGCTCGACGGCCTGACCGAGCAGGAGGAGTTCAAGCGCTACATGCACCACTACAACATGCCGCCGTATTCCACGGGCGAGGCGCGCATGATGCGCAGCACAAGCCGCCGCGAGGTGGGTCACGGCGCATTGGCGGAGCGCGCGCTGCTGCCGGTGCTGCCCGATGAAACAGAATTCCCCTACGCCATCCGCACGGTTTCGGAGTGCATCAGCTCCAACGGCTCCACGTCTCAGGCGAGCATATGCGCGAGCACGCTGTCATTGATGGACGCGGGCGTACCGATCAGCGCGCCGGTGGCGGGCTGCGCGATGGGGTTGATCAAGGATCCGGGTACGGGCAACATTGCGATTTTAACCGATATTCAGGGGCTTGAAGACTTCTTCGGCGACATGGACTTTAAAGT
>CAYNFL010000202.1:0-3679 GCA_964396465.1 uncultured Christensenellaceae bacterium | reverse complement strand
TCACCGCGACGACCAGCAATGGCATCATCGCCATGTGTACGGTGACGGTCAAATAAGCCTTAGTGCGGACTCCGCCGTGGTGTCCGCCACGCCGTAGAATTATAGCAAATAGAAAGAGTGTCAAGGATGGCACTCTTTTTTTGTACTTTTTTCGACAAAAATGAACCAAATTCGACGTTTGATCGTTCTATAATCGGGTGATATATAGATGACGGAAAGTATCTGTATATTTACACACCATTACATTCTGCCGCGGTACGGTAAAAAGGAGACGGCGATGAAGAATATTCATAGCAAATCCAAACAGTTATCCGGCGGCATTCTTGCCATTATACTTTCGCTTTGCATTGCATTGTCCATGCTGATTACGGATATCCCGGTTGCCCGCGCGTCGGATGAAACGCAAGTAACCGAAGCACCGCAGACGACAGAGACACCGCAGCAGCCGGAGGAGCCGCAGGCTACGGAAACGCCGCAACCAACCAAAGCGCCGCAACCAACCGAAGCGCCGCAGATCGTCGAAGTGGACGGTGCGCAGTGCGTGGACGGAGAGGTCATCGTCAAATTCAAGAATACGGTGTCGGATACGGCTGCGGAAAGCACGCTCGACGCGGCGGGCGGCGAGGTCAAGCAGGAACTCCCCGTGGACGACCTGCTCGTTTCTGATGTGCCGGAAGGCGAAACGGTGGAGGATTTTATTGATACGCTGGAAACCCAGCCAAGCGTGGAATATGTTCAGCCGAACTTCGCGTATGCGCTCGAAGCGGCGGTGAACGATCCGGGCGCATCCAGCCAGTGGCATTTAAACAAGATCGGCGCGTACAGCGCATGGGATATCACGATGGGTATATCCGGTATCCGCGTGGCGGTGCTGGATACGGGCATAGACCTCGATCACCCCGACCTTGCAGGGCAGATAGACGCGCAGACGGACGTCGTGGATAACGACGGCAGCGCGGACGACGACGACGGGCACGGCACGCACGTGGCGGGGATCATCGCGGCGAAAGCAAACAACGGCGTCGGCGTCGCGGGCATCGCCCCGGGCGTGAGACTCGTCGTGGTGGACGTGTTTGGGCCGGAGTACGCCTACACAACCGATATCATCAAAGGGCTGAATTACGCGACAAGCCAAGGCGCGGATGTGATCAACATGAGCTTCGGCAGCTATGAGAGCGACAGCGCATTTGAAGCGGCAGTCAATCAGGCGGCAGCCGCGGGCGCGGTCTGCGTGGCCGCAGCCGGTAACGAAGGGACAACGGCGTATTGTTGCCCGAGCGATTATGATGCGTGCGTATCCGTGATCGCGACGACTTCAGACGATTTAAAGGCGAGCTGGTCCAATTACGGATCGCTCAAGGATATTTCAGCGCCCGGCAACGTCATTACTTCCACCTATTTGAACGGCCAATATGCTTCGATGAACGGTACATCAATGGCGTCGCCAGTCATCGCAGGCGTCGTCGCGCTCGTCCGTTCGGCTAACCCCGGCCTTTCCGCTGCGGAGGTAAAGAATATACTGTACAGTACAACCGCAGACCTTGGCGCATCTGGCAGGGACGATTCTTTTGGATATGGCAGGGTAGATGCTTATGCCGCGGTAACCGCGGCGGCGGGCGTGCCGATTGCGGCAGAGGCGCCCACCGAAACGCCGATTGTGAATACGCCGGTAGTTGAAGCGCTGCCTCAACCGCCGCCGCCCGCACCGGTTCAAACTGTTAGCGCTCTGCCTGCAAGCTACAACAGCATCACCGTATCGTGGGCTGCCATATCCGGAGCGAGCGGGTATCAGGTGTATCGTTCAACCTCGCCGGACGGCAATTACCGTCTCGTTAAAACCACATCGTCGCTGAGCTTTAAGAACAAGAGCCTTAAAACGGGTACGGCATACTTCTATAAGGTGAGAGCCTACAGAAAGTCCGGGAGAACTAAAATATATGATGACTACTTCGGCTTTGCTTCCGCGACGCCGATGCTTGCCAATGTATCCGGCGCATCGGCATCGGCAACCAGCCCGACGGCAGTAAAGGTATCGTGGAGCAAGGTATCGGGGCGCAGCGGATATGAAGTATGGCGTTCTACAGCGCCCGACAGCGGGTTTGCGCTGGTTAAATCCACATCGGGCACGACATATAAGAATACAAAGCTTCCTCCGTTTACGGCGTATTACTACATGGTGCGCGCGTACCGCAAGGTGGGCGGCGTTCGCGTGTACAGCGCTTTCACAGCGGTTACGGGCGCGACGCCGATATTGGGAGATGTATCCGGCGTGAGCGCGGCGCGCAGCAGCGCGACGAAGATCAAAGTATCGTGGAGAAAGGTGCCGGGCGCGAGCGGGTATGAGGTGTGGCGTTCAGCTTCGCCGGACAGCGGATTCACGCTGGTGAAATCGACATCGTCCCGCAGATATACGAATACGAAGCTTACCGCCGGGGTGACGTACTACTACAAGGTGCGGGCGTACGTGAAGGTGGGCAAAGCGAAGGTATACAGCGCGGATTCCGCCGTGGTGTCCGCAACGCCATAATCCTAAAGCTAAAAAAGAGCGTCAGCGATGGCGCTCTTTTTCTTGGCTTTAAAATACAGTGCCGAGAGACTGTAATTGTGTCAATACCAGAATGTTGTGTTATAATAAAACAAATATGCATTGGAGAAAAACATATGAGTATGCAGCGCGTTAAACAGATACCCCCGGCGGAGGAAATGCTCAAAATGCTGCCGCTGCCGGAAAAAGCGCAGCGCGTCAAATTCCAGCGCGATGAGGAAATCAAGCAGGCGCTTAAAGGCGGCGGCAAATTCCTGCTGGTCATCGGGCCGTGCAGCGCGGACAACGAGGATTCCGTCTGCGCGTATATCGAGCGTCTCGCGCGCGTGCAGGAGAAGGTAGCCGAGCGCATATTGATCATACCGCGCATCTACACCAACAAGCCGCGTACGACGGGCGAAGGCTATAAGGGCATGGTGCACCAGCCCGATCCGGGCAAGGCCGCCGACCTGTTTGAGGGCGTCCGCGCGATCCGCGCGCTGCATATACGCGCGCTTTGCGATTACGGCCTGCCCGCGGCGGACGAAATGCTGTACCCCGAAAACTACGCGTACCTTGCGGATGTGCTCGCGTACAACACTGTGGGCGCACGCTCGGTTGAGAACCAGCAGCACAGGCTTACCGCAAGCGGCGTCGATACGCCCGTGGGCATGAAAAACCCCACGAGCGGCGATCTCTCCGTGATGCTCAACGCGATCCGCGCGGCGCAGATGGCGCACACCTATATTTACGGCGGCTGGGAAGTGAGGACGGAAGGCAACCCGTACGCGCACGCGGTGCTGCGCGGCGCTATGGACGCGGGCGGGCGCAGTACGCCCAACTACCATTACGAGGATTTAAGCCTGCTGGTCAAAGACTATTTGCTGCTGGGGCTAAAAAACCCCGCGGTCATCGTCGATACGAACCACTCCAACTCGGGCAAGCGCTTCTACGAGCAGCCGCGCATCGCGCGGGAAGTGCTGCTGAGCCGCCGCTACGACGAGGCGCTGCGCAGCATCATCAAGGGCTTTATGATCGAGAGCTATCTCGTTGAAGGGCGGCAGGAGGTCGGCGGCAGCGTATTCGGCCAGTCCATCACCGACGCGTGCCTCGGCTGGGAGGACACCGAGAAATTGATTCTCTTTATTGCGGATA
>CAYNFL010000201.1:0-3682 GCA_964396465.1 uncultured Christensenellaceae bacterium | reverse complement strand
AAATTTTCGACACTTTACTGCTTAGTTCCTTGTCCGAAATTTTAGCACCGACCCTACCTTTATTGATAAATATAATATCTATTAATAAAATAACAAAAAATATAACTAGTAGCTTAATACACTCAAGCTTACTAACCTTTTTTTTCTCCAACAACATTGTTGTATAGTAATCATTACCTAAAATTTTTTCATCCATCGAATTATATAAATAAGACTTACAGATACAGTTATCAACAACCTTTAATTTAAATTTAATGCCTAAGATAATTTTTATTTGGTTAAATACCTTCTCAATAGAATAACGCATATTATTTGATGTTGATAACAAAATAATATTGAGAGAAATTGACGTACCAGTATCAGGAGTATTATCGATAATGAAGTACTCTATATTATTCCCATTACCATGCGCAATAACATTTGCTCTATTGTAAATTGCTTTAATATTCTTTGCTTCAGAATCCCATTCTTGTCGGATATCTTTAATATATTGATTTAGTGTATATTTATCCCTTGAGTTCTTTTTTACTGTTTTTTTTAAAAAGCGGTTTTTAACTGATTTAATTAAATCAGTTTTTTTAAATAAAAACCTTACATTTAATTCACAGGAAAACTCAATTATTTTCATAATTACCTGCATAAATACATATAACAACATTATACGACAAAAAATTTAAATATCAACATATAAGCAGTTTATATTTGTAAATATATCCTCTCTGATCCCATGTAAAATCAAGTCCCCCTCTCCCCATCCCGCGCGCCTTGTGCTATGATAGCGCCATAGGGGCGCGCATCGCCGCCCGCAAGGAGACGCATGAAAAAATCGCCGAATCAAATACGCACCTACACCGGGATGTTCATGGACCCGTTCGAGATGCAGCCAGAGCAAGTGCGCGTGCGCGATATCGCGCATTCGCTGTCGCTCACCACGCGCGCCAACGGGCATATATCGCATTTCTTCTCGGTCGCGCATCACAGCATCAACTGCATGCTCGAGGCGCGGGCGCGGGGACTAGGCAAGCGCGTACAGCTCGCCTGCCTGCTGCACGACGCCTCGGAGTGCTATCTCGCCGACGTGGTGCGCCCCGTCAAGCGGCGGCTTTCCGGCTACGCCGAGGCGGAGCAGGCCGTGACCGCGGTCATAGAGCACGCGCTGGGGGTTGCGGATTTAACCGCAGCCGAGCGCCGCAGCGTGGCCGATATCGACGACGCGATGCTCTACTGGGAATTCGTCGGACTCACGGGCATGAAGGTTTTCGACGAACCGCCATATATCGCGCTGCGGCACGACTTTTCATTCCGCGACATGGCGGAGGTGGAGGCCCAGTTCATCGCGCTGGTGGAGGAACTCAGCGAGGAGTGAGGGCGGAGGTTGGCCGCTTCACGCGCAAACGACATAATATAGAAAAAAGAAAGATAATGGGTTATAAAATAATAGCAGCAGAATATGGCCACCCCTCCGCAGCAAACTCGCGTTCGATGAGATGGCCGCGCTGCTCGACGAAATCGCGGAGTGAGGGAAGATTTGACGATACCCCAGATACCGACAAAAAAGAAATCGAATATGGAAGTTAAAGTACAGAAAACAACATACGGCCATCCCCGAGCAGGCAAATCATGATCGCGTTCGATGAAATGGCCGCGCTGCTCGACGAAATCGCAGAGGAGTTTCCAAAGGAGTTCTTCAAGGAGCTAAGCGGCGGCATCGTACTCGCCCCCGGCGAGAAAAAGCACGACGAAGACGGCCTGCTGATTTTGGGAGAGTATATCCAAGGCGGCGGCCTCGGGCGCTACATCGCCATATACTACGGTTCGGTCGCAAGCGTCTATGGGCATTTTTCGCGCGCGCGCATAAAGGCGCAGCTTCGCGATACGCTCAAGCACGAGTTCACACATCACATGGAGTCGCTCGCGGGCGAGCGCGGCCTCGAGATCGAGGACGAGCGCCAGCTCGAAATATTTAGGCGAAACAAAAATAAGTAAGGGGTGCCCTGTTTCAATTGGGGCTATACTTTCTCGCACTTTCCGATCGTTGAAGAAAAAATCTATTTGTGGCGGAGACCCGCCCCTGCATGAGCGTGGCTATCTCACGTCGTATTCCAGCCGCCCCACCTGCACAAACGAAAGCTCCTTTGCGGAAATACGGTATTTGATCGTGAAGCTTTTGTCGGCCTTAACGAAGAGGAAACAGGGCAGCGCCACGCATTCGCCCGAAGAAAGCGACTCAAAACCGATCTCGACGATACGGTAATGGGGGCCTTCCTCCATAACGGTAAAACAGAACAACGATTTGATATACGCGTCAAAATCGTCGATGAGTTCCTTTTGCTCCTGTTCCTTTTTGTGCGGCCCGAAAAAAAGATAGGAGTAGTGGCTGGCTGAGAAATACGGCACGGGATACGCTTTCACGTTGGCATCGGCGCTCTGATGCAGCAGCGGGTGCAGCAATCCGTCCTCCCCGGTCAGGCCGCTAATCACGCTGATCTCAGGACGCGGAAAGGTATCTTCAGTCAACAAAGCCGCCTCTTTGGGCAGCGCAATCTGCACGCGGATGTCCTGCCCGGTAAGTGCTCCCGTGTTGCACAGCGCCAAAGGGACGACGTGATACGCCTGAAGCTGCACAAAAAACTTAAGCAGGTTCGTCAGCGTATCCAAACCCTGTATGAACCGCTCCAGCTTCTTGTATTTGTCCAGTTCGATGTGCGTACCGTCCAGCCCCGGCGTTCTGCCCGTGTACGAGAGGCTTCCAAGGTTAAAGAAACCGTCCGGCAGATTCAGGCGCAGCACCGCCTTCGCCTTTTGTGTCAGGCTGTATTGAATGTCTTTGGGGTATTCGCAGTAATCGGGATCTTCATAGCTCCTCCCCGCATCCGGTTCGGGTTTGGGCGGCAGACGAAGCCCTCCGATATCGCGCGCGAGATCGCGCATCTCGGATTGCTTTTGCTTCACCAATGCGGAACGCGTCAGGCCGTACTTAAGGCAGCAGGGCGGCTCAAGGAAGCGGCCCTCAAAGTAGTATTTGAGCGCAAATCCGGCGCTCTTCTTTTTACTGTTGGCCACGACGGGGTAAAATAGCTCGATCCACTCGACGATCTTGCGTGCGAGAACTTCGCCGGGGATAAACTTTGAATGGGTGGAGAGCTTGTTGAAGCGGTAACAGAGCGCGCCCGCGATAAACTGAAGCTGCGCGAAGTCGGCGGAGTAGCCGTAATCCTTCAGCAGCGCCCCGAGCGATTCTGCAACTTTGGCCTCGAAATAGCCAAAGCCGCTGTCGACCACCTCAATGGCCACCTTTTCGCGCGCGTCATGCTCCGCGCCCGCTTTACTGAGTATCTTATTTAAAGTTTTGTCGCCCCTGCCGAAGCTTTCGATGAGCTCCTCGGCTTTTTCAGAGCAAGCGCCGACGAGCATAAAACGGTACGAGGAGGCGTCCGGGGCACCCTCAATAAACCGCTTCAGCCAGACGGAGACCTCTTTCTCCGTGGCCTGCCCCGCGGAGGCTTTCACCTGCACGGCGACGCGGCGCCCGCCGCGGTGCGCAAATGCGATATCCACTTTTTCATCGGCAAAATCGGGCTCCAGCTGTACTTGAACATCGCTGTTTTCCCGAATCGCGCTCAATACGCAGACCATCGCCTCATACAGATAGCCCTGCGCGCCGTCATTCTGCGCCATAAAA
>CAYNFL010000200.1:0-3713 GCA_964396465.1 uncultured Christensenellaceae bacterium | reverse complement strand
GGTAAAGCTGCAGCGCCTCGATAAAATTGCCCGCGTCAATATGCTTTTCCGCCTTCCTGACGAAAAATTCCGCGGGCTGGTTGAAGCTCAACACGTTGTTATCCGTTTTTTTGCCGTTGTTTTCTTTCATGGTTCTCCTTGAATTTATTATACCATAGTTTTGTCCGCCCGCCTATTAAAACTATCGAATACAGACAAATTGCGCGCGCTGCGTTTGCAGCCCCGCCGCGTTTTCGGTAAACGCTTCAAACACATCAGCTTTGATAAAACCGGCTTTGCGCATCACTTCGCGAAGTGCTTGTATATCGTGCGCGTACTGCACATGCTTTTCGCTATAGCGTCCAAACAGCTCCCCGCGCCGAATAAACATGGTCACATCCATTAGCAGCGTACCGCTCTCGCCGTCAAATCGGTTTTCCCATATGCACGCCGCGTCGTCCGCGTCGTCAAAGTATACCTGCCCGTCCATGACTTCCTTCAATTTATACGATGTACTGACGTCGAACAGCAGCATGCCGCCCGGCCTCAGCGCGGCATACGCGCCGCGCGCGAACATCGCGGCGCCTTCCATATCCACATAGTTGAGCCCGTCGCACGCGCAAATAATCGCGTCCACGGGGCGCGGCGTTTCGATATGCCGCAGGTCCTGCAGCACATAGCGTATTTCGCGCCCGTGCTCCCGCGCCTTTCGCGCCGCAACGCTCAGCATCGCTTCACAGCCGTCCGATGCGACGATATCGTACCCGTAATCGTACATCCGCCGCGAGATCTCCCCGGTGCCGCACGCGGCCTCGAATACGCGCTTTGCGCCGCAGTGCCGTAAAAAGCCGTGCAGATACGCCGCCCACGCGTCGTAATCAACGTCCTCCATCATCAGGTCGTATATATCGGCAAGATGCCGGTACGCTTCCATGCGCGGCCTCCTTTTGCTGTGCAATGTCTTATCAATATACTTTTGCGGCAAGAAAAAAGCAACGATTTAATTCGCGCCTCGCCTCTCCTTAACAACCGCGTAAACTGTTGAGGTTTATCAGTAGCAATCGCTCCGGCTGTAATCCGGAGTGTCGGAGATGAAATCGTTATCTGTATTAGATTTATCGATTATGCATACCATTTTAATATGAGACGTATTAAAATTATACGGAAGAGAAAATCGATCGGGATCATTCTTCCCGCTGTCCACATGGCACCGAAACAGCACCGTGGCAAGGGCGCTCTCGCGCAGCGTATCGCGCAGCATAGCCGTAAGGTTGGCTTCGTCCAAGTCTGCTAAGAAGCTGTTATCCTTCGAATACTTCAGTTCATCCAGAAGCTCCAGCAGGCTTTCTTCAATAAGGCTGTGTATAACGGCCTCGATGGTTGCGCCAAGCTTTGCAGGCGTTTCCTCAAGTTCAAAACTATCGGCAAGCGACTGATTGATTCTGTCCTGATACGCCTCTTTATACTGCCAGATATATGGCATTCTACTGCCATTGGTATCCGAAATATCGAACATATAATGAAGACGCGGGCTACTTTGCTTGCGGTCGATCAGCGCAATGCCTTTCACGCCGCGGTTTACATAGTGGTGCATTTTGTTATTCCAGAGTTCAAAGCTCGCTACCGCCGTGGCATCGGGGCGCTGGGCAAATATCAAACAGCTGTCCCGAAAGCTGTACTTGTAAAGCTGTGCTGCTTTCCGCAAAAAATCAATCCAGCGGTCACGGCCCGACAACGCTTTAAGCGTATTGCCGAACAATTCTTCAATATATTTGTATTTCTCCTCCTCCTTATGTTTTTCCCATAAAAGGAAAAGCCGCAGACACGTTTCATCTTGCCTGCGGCTTTATACAATATGGCAATTCCTATTTGTTAATATCTTTATTCTTATTCTGTAGCAATGTACGGAGCCGTCACCAGCCAAGTATTATCTGCTATGACGGCTTAAATATTTGATGGTGCGGTAAGTCTGTATGCTGCATAGGCCGATCAAACTCTTTATTTTATCTGGGATCGACCGCGATCTGGTTTTGCACATACGGCTGGTTGATTTCTCCGTCATACGGATTATAAATCACATCCCAAAAATCATTATCAATTGCAATTGAAAACATTCCGCATAGGCTCTCAATATCTGCCTTAAAGCTGTTGATTACGTCATTATACACAGCAAAATCGGATGAGGCTGATATATCCCAATTGGCTAGTTGTTCATACTCGCCCTCGCATTGATTATAAAGCGTCCATTCTTCACCATCGGCAAGGTATTTGGTATGCGCGTCAGAGTCTAATTTGGCATTAACATTATCAAGCACGCCTTTTGCCTGATTGGTGACCACATAGATCTGCATATTCTCCCAAAGCTGCATTGTGGACGTGTAACTGTAATCCGCATATGAAGGAACCGATATTCCCAGTTTCTGCACAGCATCCTGATCCGTGATGTCAATACCGTATACATCCTGTATGATCTGTATGCGTTTTTCCGCGTCAGTTATAATATATCCGAGGTTATCCATCTGAGTCCTTTGGCCGTCCATAGCATGAAATATGTCTTCCATGTCTTTGCCTTCGAGGTCTATGTCTTTTAGGCAGATGGCAAGCGCCATGGTCTGAGCAAGCGATGTGTTTGTGACAAGATGGTTGCTGGTAAAATCATTAATAATGGCAGGTAGTTGACTAATTTGCCCCGAGTCCTTCAAGTTTTGTAATATTGCCAGCATCATTCTTTGTTGGCGCTGTGTCTGGTTCCCGTCGCTGTTGCCGTTGTCTTCGATACCGTTATCTCTAACGCGCAGGTAATCAAGTACGGCCTGCCCATCCATATGCTGAAAGCCTTTGGTGTATGAACGCTCATTAATCGTAAACGATACGTCAAGGTCGAAATCAATACCGTTGATCTCATCGACAAGGTCTTTCGCGGCGGTCATATCAACAGCATAATAATAGTTTATCGGAAGCCCGCCTATGGTCCACGATGCCGCCTCGCATACCTTCTCGCATGCCGACTGCGACGGCCAATCTCCGCCGCAATTAAGTGAGGCGTTCAGCTTATATATCCCCGTAACTCCGGGGATATTCGAGTATATATCTTTCGGAAGCGAGATAATGCTGACTTTGCCTGTTTCGCTATCGATATGCAGCACCATCATTATGTCGGCATGATACATGTGCTTTCCGCCCCACGTATCCCTTTCGGGCGCGTAATCCACACCGATGAGCATGATATTCTCGCCGAGTACGCTTAAATCTGGCGTTGCGCTGGGCTCGGCGGTTGGGACAACAGTCTGTGAAACAACCGTCGTTTCAGACGCAATCGATGTTGGGGTTGCCTCAATTTTTACGTTATTACAGCCAACTAGTATCAATATTGCCAATAGAAAAATTGATATGAATATTATTTGTGAATAATTCTTCCTGTTCATTTTTATACTCCTTCAATTTACATTACATACCCATTACATACCCATTACATACCCATATCTTACCTCTTGTGTTGTTATAAATCAAGAAGCCCGCGACATGCCTTCGTGCACGGGCTCCCTAATAAATATTATTGGGAAAATTGAATCCGGCACCTACCTCATTCGCCGCTAATACAAGGCGTGACGGCTTGCCGAAAAAGTAATTATTAATGCAATCATTGCTCTCCATTAACGCCATGGATGGCAGTATGGCATACTATTCCACAAACTGCTGATTGTGATTCTGTTTTAATTGACTACATATACTCA
>CAYNFL010000199.1:0-3750 GCA_964396465.1 uncultured Christensenellaceae bacterium | reverse complement strand
GCTTTAAAGCTTCACCCGCTTGTTTGCACCGCGTACAACGCGGACTTTGACGGCGACCAGATGGCCGTTCATGTGCCGCTCTCGGTCGAGGCGCAGGCGGAGTGCCGTTTCCTCATGCTCGCGGCGAATAACATTCTAAAACCTCAGGACGGCAAGCCGGTCGTCAGCCCGACGCAGGATATGGTGATGGGCAGCTACTATTTGACGATCCATCGCGCGGGGGCTAAGGGCGAGGGCAGTTATTTCTCTTCGCCTGAAGAAGCGGTCATCGCGTATCAGACGGGAGAAGTCGGCCTGCAGGCGATGGTTAAAGTGCGCTTTACAAAGGAAGACGCGGGCGGACGGGTGAAGAGCCGCATGATCGAGACTACGCCCGGACGCATCATATTTAACGAGGCCATTCCGCAGGACTTGGGGTTTGTGGACAGAACGCAGCCGGACAGCGACCTGCTGCTTGAAATCGATTTCCTCGTGGGTAAAAAGCAGCTCGGCAGGATCGTGGACTACTGCTACCGGTTAAAAGGCGAAACCGCGACCGCCGCGATGCTGGATGAGATCAAACGCTTGGGCTTCCACTATTCCACATTGGGCGCGATTACGATCAGCGTTAGCGATATCGTAATCCCCGAAGAAAAAGCGGATCTCATCGCCAAGGCCGAAGAGAAGGTTGTGGATATTGAAAAGAAATTTAAAAGAGGCTTTTTAACCAACGCGGAGCGCAAAGAAAACGTCATCAACGTGTGGGCGGAGACGACGAACAAAGTAACCGATGCGCTGATGAAAGGCCTTAACGAATTCAACCCGGTATATATGATGGCCAACTCGGGCGCCAGAGGTTCCACGAACCAGATCCGCCAGCTTGCGGGCATGCGCGGCCTGATGGCCGACCCCTCGGGCGAGATCATCGAGATTCCGATCCGCGCAAATTTCCGCGAAGGCTTAACCGTTTTGGAGTTCTTTATCTCTACGCACGGCGCCAGAAAAGGCCTTGCCGATACGGCGCTTCGTACGGCGGACTCCGGTTACTTGACGCGTCGGCTTGTGGACGTCAGCCAAGATGTCATCGTGCGCGAGCATGATTGCTTAAAGGAAGGCGACACGGTTAGGGGCGTCTGGGTGGAGGATATCATGAACGGCAAGGAGGTCGTCGAGCCGTTTATCGACCGCATCGTCGGGCGTTACGCGGCGGCGGATATCGTTGACCCGAATACGAAAGAAGTGATCGTGCGCACCAACGAATTTATTACGCACGAGTATTATGAGAAGATCAAGAAGGCGGGCGTCCGAGGCGCTTTCATACGTTCCGTACTCACATGCCGCACGCGGCACGGCGTATGCGCCAAGTGTTACGGCTCGGATATGTCGTCCGGCAAGCCGGTCTCCATCGGCGAAGCGGTGGGTATCATCGCGGCGCAGTCAATCGGTGAGCCCGGAACACAGCTTACGATGCGTACGTTCCATACGGGCGGCGTCGCGGGCGAGGATATCACACATGGCCTGCCGCGCGTCGAGGAGCTTTTCGAGGCGAGAAAACCAAAGGGCCTCGCGGTAATCAGTGAGATCGCGGGAACCGTTTCTTTAGGAGACAACAAGAAGAAGCTTGAGGTGACGGTGACGGGCGAGGACGGCATGGCCGAAGTGTATCCGATACCGTTCGGTTCGCGCATCAAGGTGAAGGACGGAGATGTAATCGAGGCGGGCGATGAACTCACCGAAGGCTCAATCAACCCGAACGACATACTAAAGATTAAGGGTGCCAAGGGGGTGCAGGCGTATCTGTTAAAGGAAGTGCAGATGGTGTACCGCCTGCAAGGCGTGGAGATATCCGACAAGCACATCGAGGTCATCATCCGCTCGATGCTTAAAAAGTGCAAGGTGGACGATGCGGGCGATACCGATATGCTGCCGGGAGCATTGGTGGATATTCACCATTTCGATTCGGAGAACGAACGCATGATCGCGGAAGGAAGAAAACCTGCGATGGCCAAGCGCGTGCTGTTGGGCATCACGAAGGCGTCACTCGCGACGGACTCTTTCCTGTCGGCGGCGTCGTTTCAGGAGACCACGCGCGTGCTGACTGAAGCGGCGATCAAAGGCAAGACCGACCCGCTTTTGGGGCTCAAGGAAAACGTCATCATCGGTAAGCTGATTCCGGCGGGTACGGGTATGAAGCGGTATAAAAATATCGATGTGATCAAGAATATATTAAACGAAGATATTCGCGTGGGGCGCAGCGGCAACGATGTCATACCGGAGTTTGAAGAAGGCAAGGGGCTGCGCGTCGAGTTATAATGATACGAGCGTAAAGGGGCAGAGGTTTATGGGGAAAAAT
This sequence comes from uncultured Christensenellaceae bacterium, assembly GCA_964396465.1. Classification (GTDB taxonomy): domain Bacteria; phylum Bacillota; class Clostridia; order Christensenellales; family SZUA-584; genus JAEWCC01. Next base: position 1,418 of record CAYNFL010000199.1, on the reverse strand, counting down.
GAAAACTGTGCGGCAAGCGACAGCGTTCTATGCAAATGGCTGGATCGGGATTGCAAGGATTGTTATATTCACTCGGTAAAAAAGGATGAAGCGGAGGAGGCTTTAAACAACTTTAACATCACGCTTTCTCTTTTGCCTGAGGGGTTTGACGATCTTCAGGGAGAGCAGTGCGCCTTTTGTAAAGGCGAGCAGAAGAACCCGCGCGACGGTTATGCCGTCATCGATTTGGCTCACGCCGAGCCGGAATATAAAAGAGGCATGTTCTTTGGCTTTGGCAAGAAGGTGCGACAGCGCATCGGTTCGTTGATGCCCGTTTCGATATCGGTGTGCAGGAGGTGCCGTACATCATTCCGTATTGTTGAAACGATGAAATGGCTGAGCATACTGGTTTTCGTCGGCATTCCGATCGCCCTGATGTGCATACCATCTATCGGCAAGGCAATCAAGGGTGTAAGCCCCGCGCTGCCATTCGGCATCGTTTTAGCAGCTGCCGCTGTCGGTTATTATCTGGGCAAGGTGTTCTCGGGGCTGTATGTGAAAGCAAACAGCAAGCGTATGGCTTTCAACATATTCGATATCCCTGCGGGCGCTGAAATGAAGGAAAAAGGTTGGTTTCCACTGCAGGACGACGGCGATGTCACGCACATATTGTTTTCTAAAAAATCACATACGCGCAAGCTCTCCGAAATCGGTTTTAAATCGGAATGACGGCTGGGCAGCATCAAGATTTTCAGCGTATGCGATCTGATAAAACGGAAAAAAGCCGCAGAAATACGGTATGCGGACATATTTGATCTCTCTTTTGAGTTGATTGACAAGCGATTTTCCAGATGGTAAAATGGCACTGCTGTGCGTTTTTAGGGCCGGGTTGGATGACCGCTCGCAGGCTAAGGATTTTGAGTATCCCGGATGGCTGCCCGGAGGGTATGCATTGAACATGGTGGAAGAGCTGGAAAAGCCGCACGCAAGGGTAGCGGGCTTAAAGCAGGTGTTGCGGTATGCGAGGCTGGGGGCGCTAAAGAAGGTCTACATCGCGCGGGACGCCGACGAGGAGATTACAGAACATCTGCGCGCGGTGTGCGAAAAACACTGTATACCGTTTGATATGATGCACACGATGCACCAGATCGGCAGCGCGTGCGGCCTTGAAGTGGGCAGCGCGTGCGCGGGCGTGCTGAAGGAAGACGGATAATTTTCCCTCATTGGGTTGCGAGGGGTTCGTATATAGGAATTAAAGAGGAAAGGAGGTTAAGAAGAGAAATCTATGCCAACAATCAATCAATTAGTAAAACAGGGCAGGGAAACGGCCGAAATGAAGAGCGCATCACCGATACTGAAGGAGTGTCCGCAGAAACGCGGCATATGCCTCACAGTTAGGACGATGACCCCGAAGAAGCCGAATTCGGCTCTGCGTAAAA
>CAYNFL010000198.1:3227-3844 GCA_964396465.1 uncultured Christensenellaceae bacterium | reverse complement strand
CCTGATTGATATGGTGATTGAGCTCGGTATTTTCGATATCCGAAAGGTTCTCCACGCCGAACGCTTTTTCACACTTGGATATGCCCTGCTCGGTTAAGTTGATGGCCTTGAGTTTCTCGTCGATGTCGAAGTCCTCTTCGATGCGCAGCGATTTGACAAAGCGGTTCACCGTGGTGTACATATCGGTGCTCTTATCGCCCGCGCCCGAAATGATCAGCGGCGTTCTGGCTTCATCGATCAATATGCTGTCCACCTCGTCCACGACCGCGAAGTTAAGCTCGCGCTGCGCCATGCGTTCCTTGCGGATTACCATGTTGTCGCGCAAATAATCGAAGCCGAACTCATTGTTCGTACCGTAAACGATATCCGCCGCGTAGCTTCCCTGGCGCGATTCCGGCGGTATGTCATGAATCACAAGGCCGACCGTAAACCCTAAGAAGGTATACAGCTTGCCCATCCATTCCGAGTCGCGCTTGGCAAGGTAATCGTTAACCGTCACGACGTGCACGCCTTTGCCTGTCAGCGCGTTTAAGCACACGGCGAGTGTCGCGGCCAGCGTCTTGCCTTCGCCCGTCTTCATCTCCGCGATGCGCCCCTGATGCAGCACGATGCCGCCG
>CAYNFL010000198.1:0-3217 GCA_964396465.1 uncultured Christensenellaceae bacterium | reverse complement strand
AACACCTCGGGCAGCAGGTCGTCAAGGCTCTCCCCTTTGGCTGCCCTTTCCCGGTACTCGTCGGTTTTGGCTTTGAGTTCAGCGTCGCTGAGCTTCGCGAAATCTGGCCCCAGCGCTTCCACCTCATCGGCGATGCGCCTGAGCTTTTTGATACGGGATTCGTTGCTTCCCGACAATATTTCTTTGATAAAACCCATACTTTCCCCTTTACATGCAATATACGGTTCTCCCGTTGCACGCGTATATTCTACCATCGCAGGCGGTGATAAGCAACTGCCCCGCCCCGCGCGTTTACATAAAAGACACAATTCGACGCGCATATAAAACAAGAGCAGGCCGCGGCTGCCTGCTCCTGATGGGTTCGCGTTTATCGTTTAATGTCCGAACAGCGCGAGCATCACGCCCGCCGCCACGGCGGTGCCAATCACGCCCGCCACATTCGGGCCCATCGCGTGCATCAGCAGGTAATTGCCGGGGCGCGCCTTTTGGCCCTCCACCTGCGAAACGCGTGCCGCCATCGGCACTGCTGAAACACCCGCCGAACCGATGAGCGGATTCACCTTGCCGCCCGATAGCAGGTACATAAGCTTGCCGATGAGCACGCCGCCCACGGTGCTGAACATGAACGCCACAAGCCCCAGCCCGATGATCATGAGCGTTTCCGGCTGCAAAAAGGTTTTCGCCGAGGCCGTCGCCCCCACCGTCACGCCCAAGAATATCGTCACGATGTTGATCAGCGCGTTCTGCGCGGTTTCGGAAAGCCGCTCCACCACACCAGATTCCCTGAACAGGTTGCCCAGCATGAGCATACCGATCAGCGGCGCGACCGAGGGCAGCAGCAGTATGCAAAACACCGCGACGACGATAGGAAATAATATCTTTTCCACCTTGCTCACTTCGCGCAGCTGCTCCATCTTAACCTCGCGCTCCTTCTTTGTGGTGAGCAGCTTCATGATAGGCGGCTGTATAAACGGAATCAGCGCCATATACGAATACGCCGCAATCGCGATCGCGGACAAACGCTCCGGCGCGAGCTTGCTCGCAAGATAGATGGCCGTCGGGCCGTCAGCGCCGCCGATGATGCCGATGGAAGCCGCCTCACCGGGCGTAAAGCCCAGCGCAATGGCGATTGTAAAGGCGACATATACGCCGAACTGGGCAGCAGCGCCCATCACGAGGCTGGACGGGCGCGCAAGCAGCGGCCCGAAGTCCGTCATCGCGCCGATACCGAGGAAAATCAGCGAGGGATAGATATCCAGCTGCACGCCCTGATATAAGTAATACAGCAGACCGCCCGGCTCGGTGGAACCTTCCTTGGGCGGGTTCATCAGCCCCGTCAACGGCAGGTTGGCGAGCAGCACGCCAAACGCAATGGGCAGCAGCAGCAAAGGCTCGTACTTTTTGACAATGGCGAGGTAAATCAGCACGCAAGCGACCAGCACCATGATGCCCTGCTGCCATGTCATATTCGAGAATCCCGAGCCGATCCAGATTTTTTCCAGTGTGTCTACAAATGATGTCATATCGTTGCCTCCGTTACTGCATTACCGCAAGCAGGTCGCCCGTGTTCACGGCAGCGCCTTTCACGGCAGCAATCTGAGCGATGACGCCATCGCGAGACGCCATAATTTCATTCTCCATCTTCATCGCTTCCAGTATCAAAATCGCATCGCCCTTTTTAACCGTATCGCCCGTGCTCTTTTTAATCTGCAGTATGGTTCCGGGCATGGGCGCGATGATTTTCTCTCCGGCAACCGCCGCGACAGGCGTGGCAGCGGCAAGTACGGGCGCGGCTGCCGGAGCGGCAGGCGCAGCCGCCAAGACCGCAACCACCGGAACGGGAGCGGTTTTTCCGACCTTTACGATGCTCGCCTCGGTCTTCCCCACTTCAACTTCGTAGTTGTTATTATTGATGTGCACAACATATTTCATAGCAATACTCCTATTTCATTAAACGGATGGACAAAAACTTAAGCTGTGACAACGGTATGCCGGACTCATCGCTGACTATCGCCATGATGAGCGCAACCGTCTTATCATCCACATCGAACAGCTTGAGTTCGCCGTCCGCGAATTGCGAACCTGCGCCTTCGCTTACAATCGCGCCTTGTTCCGGCAGTTCCTTGCCGCCTTTTTTCTGTATGCTCGATACGACGATGGAGATTAGCTTGACTACAAGGCTTAATACAATCAGCACCGTAAAAACGATGGAGAATCCGAAACCGTCCACAAGCAGGCTTTCATAAAATGACATATCCATTCCCTTCTGTTTTTTACAATAATGCAGAAAACCATAACCATTATTCTTCCTCGGGTCACCTTAATACACTCAGGCAATAATGATAAAAAAATATAGGAAAGCAAGCCTTTCATCGCTTTCCGTTGCAACAGAAATTCTATTAAGGTTACCTTTGAATGCGGATAATCTTATCGCGCTGGCATTTAAACACCATCGCGATTATCAGCGCTTTATTGCATCACCGCGAGCGCGTCACCGGTATTCACCATCGCGCCCTGCGTAATCGTGATTTGGGCAATCACGCCGTCCCGCGGTGCCATGATCTCGTTCTCCATCTTCATGGCTTCCAGAATTATGATCGTTTCGCCCTTCTTCACAGCTTCGCCGGCATTCTTTTTAATTTGCAGTATGGCGCCCGGCATCGGCGCAACGATCTTTTCCCCGGCTATCGTCGCAACGGGCGCTGCCGCTGCGGCAGGCACGGCAGCCGGCGCAGTATCGGCCGATGCCGCTTTGGTTGTTACCGGTATCGCAGCGGTTTCGCTGGCCTTGGCAATTCTCGCCTCTCCCTTTTCGACTTCGACTTCATAACTTTTATCATTGATGGTGACGACATATTTCATGGTATAAACCTCCTATTTCGTAAGACGTATCGTAGAGAACCGAAGCTGCGAGAGCGGAATGCCCGATTTGTCGCTGACAATCGCCATGATAAGCGCAGCCGTTTTTTCGTCCACGTCGATCAGTTTGAGTCCCCCGTCCGCAGCCCCATCGCTTGGCGCGGCCCCCGTTTCCGTTTCTGTATCGGTATCTGCGCCGCTTTTTTTCTGAATCCTCGCTCCGATCACAGAGAACAGTTTTATCAGAAGTAACCCCGCAATCAGTACAGCGAGAATGAGCACAATCCCAAGTACACTCTTTCCGAGGCTTACCCATACCGTCAAATTTGCATCCGTCATATCCAACCTCCCCCTACTT
>CAYNFL010000197.1:0-3867 GCA_964396465.1 uncultured Christensenellaceae bacterium | reverse complement strand
TTATACCTTCAGCGGCACAACGCTGACCTTCACGGAAGACTATATCAACTCGTTGATTGAGAATGAGGTATCGTCGAGAACTTATACCGTAACCTTCAACAATACAGGTGCGACGACGGATACGGTAACGCTGACCTATACGCCTGCGCCTGCCGCTCCGAGCATAGCGACGACCAGTTATCAGTTCACGTCTGGTAGCCCGGTTGAGGTAACGGTTGATTTGGGAAGCGGTGATCTGGCGGCGACGGGCATTGCGTCCATCACCTTCCTCAACGCTTCAGACGCTGTGACGCCTTTGGCTGCAAGCAATTACACGTTCTCAGATGAAACGCTGACGTTTGTCTCCACCTATATCACCAGCTTGGCATCCGGCGGAGTCACCAGCAGAGCCTTTACGATTACATTCAACGACACTGCGGCGACAACAGTTGTAGTAACGCTTCATTCTTAATGGCAGAATAAGGTTTTAAATTAAATTGTCAGTTGATGTGTTGAAGGATGAACCGGATACCGGTAAGAATTTTACCGGCCGGCCATAAAACAAAAAAGGAGCGGGGTATCGTAAAAACGATATCCCGCTCTTTTATTTGTGAATAGTAAAAACGGCTCAGACAAATCATAAAAGCCCCACTTCCGGTGAGGCTTTAGTTTAACTGTCTTATTGCTACATCACCAGCGTGCCGTCGTTGGTGTGCTGTATCATGAGGATATCCTCCTCCACGCCCGTCTCCACGTTGACATAGATGAGATAGTCGCTACCGTTGACTGTGCCGGAAAGCTCCCAGCACAGCTTCTCCTGACCGGAAGAAAGCGGAATGAGCGCGAGGCGCACAGACTCCGCCGTCATATGCGCGGATACCATATCTTTCGCCTGCTGTTCCGTGATCGCGGGCGTGGGCAGGCTGCGCTGCCGGTGCGACATCAGGTAATTATACACATCCAGCCCAACCACGCTGTTGCCGGAGATATCGATCCACACTTTGATGAGATCGGGGTAGAGTATCGCGCCGTCCTGTACAGGCGCTAAGTTAATGAGCGCCATGCCGTTGTAGAACTGCGCATAGCTAGGCTTGGTAACGCCGTAGCCCTTGCCCGCACAGTACTGCTGCGCGAACACCGTAAGCTGTTTGTAGCGTTCGTCGCTTGGTATGGCGGAGATACCCCCGTCCGTATCGCGCATAAAATAGAGTACCTGCCCGCCCTGCTTCGTGACGCAGATAGAAAAAGCGCGGCCGTCCTGTTCGCCCGAGAAACCCCAGCATGGGATTGTCCCCTCCTGATCGCAGTCGTTCGTCAGCATCGCCTGATCAACGCCGAGAAAATCCGCCGCGACGGCTGCTGCCTGCTGTGCCGTCACTGTTTTGCTGCCCAATCCCTCGGGCTGCTTGTCCTCGGTGCTTTCGGAGAACGGCCCGTCGTAGATGAGCCGCGGGAACTCTTGATTCGTAAAGTCGAGCGTACCCGCCACGGTATCGTCCGCAAGGAACGCGATATCCGTTAAACCCGCTTCCCCCGGATACCCCTGCGTCCACAATGTATCGACCGCGGTGCTGATTTCTCCGCACGAATCGGCGAGCGCGCGCACCTGAGCCAAATCGTCCTGCGTAATCTCCTGCCCCAGCGAGAGCTTCTGCGAAAGGTAACGGCAGTAATCGCCCGTTCGGTTGATAAACTGGGTTAGCGGCGATGTGGCGGTATACGACACAGGCAGCGCCGCGATGGAGCTTTCGGTATCCCCCGTCTGGCGCCATACGTCCATCAAAAGTGCGGTATACTGGTTGGCGTCGCCCGCCGCCTCCAGCTTACTCAGCTTGGCTTGCAGGCTCGTGACATCGGCCGCGAGATCGCTGAACGCTTTCTGATAGACCGCTGTTATCTGGTTGTTCAGCTTTGTGTTCCTGTCGCTGAGTATGATGGAATATACCGAAAGCGCGATGATGAGCGCCCCTGCCGCACACATCGCGATAATTTTGGTAATGCGTTTCATATTTGCCTCCTAGCTGCAAAACTTGTGGCCGCCGATCACGACAATCACCGGGCGCGACCATATCCAGCCGCTCGTCGCGGTGTTGGGGTTGTAGTAAAACAGCGCGCCGCCCGAAGGATCCCAGCCGTTTATCGCATCGCGCGCGGCGGAGAGCGCCGTCTGATCGGGCGCGAGGTTGATCTGTCCGTCGTCCACGACGGAAAATGCGCCGCTCTGATAGATTACTTTAGCGATGCTGTTCGGGAACTTGCTGCTTTCCACGCGGTTCAGCACTACCGCCGCCACCGCTACCTGCCCCTTATAGGGTTCCCCGCGCGATTCTGCGTAAATCAGCTGTGCCAAAAGATATACGTCGCTGTCACCCGATGAAGCTTTGCCAGTGCCCCCGCTTTTGCCCGCGCCGGATATCGACACGCCCAGCTTCTCCGCCGTTTGGCTGCCGACGATACCGTCGATCGTGATACCGTGCTTTATCTGGAACGCGATTACGGCGTTCTCCGTCTCCTTGCCATAATATCCGTCTACGTTGCCCTTGTAATAGCCCCAGTCTTTTAGCCGCCGCTGAATTTCCTTCACCTGATCGCCGCTGGCGCCAAACTTGTACGACGCAGCAGGAACAGCCTCGCAGCTAAATAAAAATACCATAAACAGCGCAAGCAGCGCCGCCAGCGGTATTTTAAGTGCGCGTATCCTCATAAAAGCAATCTCCCGGTTAAAATTTACGGACAAGCGCCAAACCACTGCTCCCAAAGCTCCGCAAAATACGAGGCGTATTCGGCATCCGCCTTTTCCCCCGTAATTTCGCTGATACACAGCGGCGGAAACATCACACACCACCAGTTATGCCCTTCCCCCTCGCCGAGTACGATGCGCAGCGCACGATAGTCTCCTTCGGGGTAGGTCACGTTTTGGTACGTCCTGTCGGGAAAATGGTACGTTCCGACTGCCGATACAGCGTGATAGTCAGCCCCGTTTTCCTTAAGCACCGCGTTTGCCGTTTGAGTTATTATCCCAAGATTGCCGCGCATATATTCTTCGGCCTCAGCTTCGTTTTTGCACGCTGCGATACCTTCTGCGGTGACAAAAAGCACCGCGTCTCTGACCGCCATCTTCACCTGCTGGTCCGCTGCACTATCCGAGTTCGCAACGATATGAAGCCGGAATGGCGGCTGCTTCCATCCGCCGCAGAGTATGACCGCCGCCAATATTAGAACAACCAGCGCAGTTAGTGCCAAATACACTCTTTTCCGTGTCATAACGATTTTTCTTTCTGTGTCATATTCACATGCATATGTGCTTTTATTATAGCCATACGAAAAAAAATTATACCGGAAAACAAAAAGCCCTTTGGCGTTCCAAAGAGCAAAATATAAACAGCCTTAATGTCTCTCCCCGACACTTATACAGATATCAGGCTCTCACTCTGATGGTTTTTGCGATATCCTGCAGCAACAGCAGCGATTCGTTGTCGGGCGCGTTATCGGTATACTGATAGAAGATATCGATCTCGGCAACCCCGCCAGCAAAATCGATATAGTACTCATAGCCCTGAAATACGTTGTCAGGCTGGGTTTTTTGATATGCGAAGAAATAACCCTTATTGCCGCTTTTAAGCTCAACCTTGGCGGCGCTGCCCGTGACATCGTCGCCGTAATAGTTCGCCGCCTCCCCCGCATAATCTTTGGAGGTAAACTCTTTGCCCTCCACATTCGGATACCAAAAAACCTGCGCAAAAGCACCGTTTTCGACATCCTGCAAGGCCAGCGCTAAATTGTCTTTGAGTTCAACTTCGTATACAGACCAGCTTTCGGGTACGCTGACCGATACTTTATTATCCGTTGAGCGTATGGTTTTTGGGAGCGCTTCCGTTTCCGTACTGC